>CAVIEK010000095.1:0-9105 GCA_963641805.1 Bacteroides fragilis | reverse complement strand
GCCTTAGCTTTACTTCCTTTTTTGTTTTTTATTGAAATTATTTAGGACAACATTGCTGTAAGACCTCTCATCCGTTGTGCATGAGGCGGAAATTGAGTAACTTTGCACCGCGCTATTTACTATTTTTGGTCGGGCTCAAGTGTAGCACCTTGGAGCAAACCGCAGTGTGCATCAGAAAAATGACAGAGGGATACTTATTATTTTTCACCGAAGGGTTGTGCTTGATGTTTTTTAGCATCATGTGCATTCTTTTCCTCTTTTTCTACGAGGGTCGTGTGAAGAAGTTGATGGTGGGCTGCATGATCTTTTGGGTGTGTCTTCACTTAAAGGAACTGTTTGTGATAACCAATTTCGATTTCACGCTGATGACAGTGGAGCGTGCCCGCAAAAGCATCGACTCGCTAGCCCTGCCCACCTGCGCCTTTGTGGCTCTGGAGCTTGTGCACCCCGGATGGTACAAATGGTGGCGATGCCTGCTTCACTACTCGCTGTTTGTGTTCTTCTGCCTCGCGGCATTGCTATCTCACAACCTGAGCATGTTCTACATGATGCTGGTGTTTGTGATATGCTACGGCATAGGGATGTCGATATACGGCCTGATGCAGGTGCCACGCTACGACAAGCTCATCAAAGACAAATACTCATTCACCGAGCACTTGAGCCTAAGCTGGCTCTACTATGCGATGGTGTTTTTCATCTCCATCCTGTTCATGTGGCTATGCGCATGCTTCAAGCTCGACCTGTGGGCCGACAGCATATTCCACATGCTATCGATGACCCTGTGGGCTATCGTGTGCTTCAACGTGTATTACCAACGAGACCTCACAACCGACGACATCACAGACTATGAGATGATTGACGACACCAAACTCCACTCAAGCGAGCCACAGCCTGATGATGACGACCAGATGAGTGCCGTTGTATTTGAGGAAAAACTGCAGACGATATTCGTGGATGCCAAGTTGTTTCTAGATCCGACACTGAAACTGACCGACGTGGCACGCATTCTGGGCACCAACAGGACTTACCTGAGCAATTTCCTGAACAACGAGAAACACACCACATTCTACGATTTTGTCAACGAATTGCGGTTGCAGCACGCATGCATGCTCCTGCGCACCACCACCCTCACTCTCGACCTGGTGGGAGAGCAAAGCGGATTCAACTCGCTGAGCACATTCAGGCGGGCTTTTATAAGGCAAATCGGTGTCACACCGCACGCCTACCGCATGGAATCGCGCGACACACAGTAACGCAGACATAGAGGATTGACCCCCGTTGGACTCAAAGCCGTAATTTTGCAGACGAAATGACAAGGTATGCCTCAATAATGCTACTGATTGCCGCCACGCTACTCTTCGCGTCATGCGACAGAAGCCACGTGACCGCCCACATCACAGTTGGTGAGGTGCAGGGCGACAACGCGCCTGCCGCCGACGTGGTGGTTACCGACCTTAATCTCACAGTCCACGACGGGCCACAAGGGCTTGTAACGATAAGCGTTCCAGTCACACTGCGACTCAAGAGCTCGCTTCCCACAGGCAGGCCGAGCGCCACACCCACGCTGATACTGACCGACGACAGCGGGACTCCGTTATGTTTTGCCCCGCTCGACGACGAGTGTCTGCCTAATCTCATCGACTTCCTTAACGGGCCAATAGGGGCACAACAGCAATTCACCTTCACCGCGGTTATGAGACACGACGACTTCGCCAGACTCGGCACTGCGGTGGCTTTGAGGCTGACAGGATTCTCATTCACAACCAGTCCCGACCGCGCCTTGGCCGAACCCGACCGCGTGTAAGTACATCCCCATCTAAAAAAACAACGATACCATCCGCACCCGGCAGTGTTTCTCCTGAGTGGGAAACGACTGGGTGCGGATGGTATCACATATGCCGTAGCCACAATCCGCAGGCATCATAACGCCGGCAGGTTGTGTGTGTGCGCGCTCACATCAAATCGAGAGGCGCCGCAGTGTGTTGAGCAGCTCTCGGTCGATGGGCTTATCGTTCTTTATGGCCTTTGAGAAAGGCACATACACGATTTCGTCGTTGGCATCGCCAATCATAACATTACGCTGACCCTCAAGCAAGGCATCGACAGCAGCAGCGCCCATGCGCGAGGCGAGGATGCGATCGCTTGCCGTGGGAGAGCCTCCACGCTGCAAGTGGCCAAGAATGGTGACGCGCACATCGTATTGCGGATATTCCTTGCGCACACGCTCGGCCAAACCCATTGCGCCACCGGTGATCGGGCTCTCGGCCACAAGCACTATCGACGAGTTCTTGCTCTTGCGGAAACCATTCTGGATGAGTTCGGCCAATTGGTCGACCTCGGTAGAGATTTCGGGAATGATGGCAGCCTCAGCACCACTTGCGATAGCTCCATTGAGGGCAAGGAAACCGGCATTGCGGCCCATGACCTCGATAAAGAAAAGACGCTCGTGGCTGGTGGCAGTGTCACGGATGCGGTCGACACACCACATGATGGTGTTGAGAGCGGTGTCGTAGCCGATGGTGTGGTCAGTGCCGTAGAGGTCGTTGTCGATGGTGCCTGGCAGACCTATGATAGGCACATCATATTCGCTGGCAAACTGACGCGCGCCACTGAGCGAGCCGTCGCCACCTATCACCACCAAAGCATCAATGCCCTCTTTTTTCATGTTCTCGTAGGCACGGGCATGCCCCTCAGGCGTGGGAAATTCCTTGCTTCGCGCGGTCTTCAAGATGGTACCGCCCTGCTGGATGATGTTTGACACGTTTTGCGTCTTGAAGTCGACGATCTCGTCATCGATGAGTCCCTTGTATCCGCGGTATATGCCTTTCACCTTGAACCCGCTGAATATTGCCGAGCGTGTCACGGCACGGATTGCCGCATTCATTCCGGGAGCATCACCACCCGAAGTTAAGATGCCTATGCATTTGATTGCTGCCATAGTAGTATTATATAAATTTTTAACAGTTTCGTTTTTCCCCTATGATAATTGTTGATGCAAAAATACTGAAATATTTCTGCCAACGTGCAACATTTGCGGTAAATGTTTGTGAAATGGGCTATGCGATCAGAAGCCATCGAGGCTATTTCACGGCCGTGTAGATGGTGCACACACCCATAGTGAGGCGGCGGCACGAGCAACTGCCGAATCCCGTTGAGCGCATTATCCCAAGCATTTTCTCGCCTTGCGGAGCCGCCGCGATGCTTAGCGGCAGATAGCGGTAGGCGCTGCGGTCGTGGGACTTGAGGCCGCCGATTGCAGGGATGATGTGGAGGGCATATAGGTTGTAGAAGAAGCGTATCACCGGATTACGCGGAACCGACAACTCGATCACGCACAATGTGCCGCCAGGCTTGAGCACGCGCAGCATTTCACGATAGCATTGCTCGATGTGCTCAAAGTTGCGTACGCCAAATGCCACAGTTATGGCGTCGAACGACGCATCGGCAAACCCGTCCATATGCTGGCAGTTGCCCTGCACGAAACTGATTGTCCCATCAAGTCCGAGCTTTGCCACCTTGCGGCGTGCCACATCGAGCATGCCGGCAGTGAGGTCGAATCCTACCACCGACTCAGGTTGAAGCTTGCGGCTCAGGTCGATGGCAAAGTCGCCAGTGCCCGTAGCCACATCGAGGATGTGGCGCGGATGCGCCTTCTCAATCATACGCACGGCCGTGTGGCGCCAAAGCTTGTCAATGCCAAGCGTCATGGCGTGGTTCATGAAGTCGTAGGCAGGAGCAATCGAGTTGAACATCTGCTCCACCTGTCCGGTTTTGTCTTGCTGCCCCTCATAGGGCTTGATTTTTTCGCTCTTGTAGTCCACTGCTTTCGTGAATGAGTATGGTTAGATGTGAAAAAACGCAGACCTGGCGATAGGCATGTGCCGAGCCAAGCCTGCTTTGTGCGATGTCTGTCGGCAGGGAGTAGTGCGGATGCGCCACTGGCTGCCAAAGACGGATTTATTTGCGTGAAGCCAGATAAGCGGCCACGTTTTTCTCGATGCGGGCTGTTATGTCGCCGTCATCGGCACGCTCAAACTTGCTGCCGGTGATGTCCTCGTAAAGCTCGATGTAGCGCTCAGCCACAGTCTCGCAATATTCATCGGTCATTTCGGGCATAGTCTGTCCGGGTTTGCCCATGAAGTCGTGTTCGATGAGCCACTGGCGTACAAATTCCTTCGACAACTGCTTTTGGGGCTCACCCTTCTCGAAGCGGTCCTCATATCCCTTGGCATAGAAGTAGCGCGATGAGTCGGGGGTGTGAATCTCGTCCATGAGAATGACCTTGCCGTCACGCTTGCCGAACTCATACTTGGTGTCGACCAGGATGAGGCCCTTGCTTGCGGCAATCTCTGTGCCACGGGCAAAGAGGGCGCGCGTGTAAGCCTCGACCTGCTTATAATCGTCCTCGCTCACAATGCCCTGACCGATGATTTCCTCACGCGAGATGTTCTCGTCGTGTCCGCTTTCGGCTTTGGTGGTAGGAGTGATGATCGGCTCTGGGAACTTCTCGTTCTCGCGCATACCCTCGGGGAGTCTCACGCCACACAGCTCACGACATCCCTCGGCATAGGCGCGCCATGCGCTGCCGGTGAGGTAGCCGCGGATGATCATCTCTACGGGGAATCCCTCACACTTAACACCCACGGTGACCATAGGGTCGGGAGTGGCAAGTTTCCAGTTTGGCACAATGTCGGCTGTAGCATCGAGGAATTGTGCTGCTATCTGATTGAGCACCTGTCCCTTCGACGGGATGCCCTTGGGGAGGATAAAGTCGAAAGCCGAGATGCGGTCGGTGGCAACCATAACCAGGAGGTCGTCGTTGATGTTATACACGTCACGGACTTTGCCGTGATACACGCTCTTTTGACCCTCAAAGTGGAAGTCGGTGTGAGTTAATGTATTTGC
The DNA here is from genome assembly GCA_963641805.1 of Bacteroides fragilis. Taxonomy (GTDB): domain Bacteria; phylum Bacteroidota; class Bacteroidia; order Bacteroidales; family Muribaculaceae; genus Sodaliphilus. The sequence continues at coordinate 4,200 of CAVIEK010000095.1, read as the reverse complement.
CATTGTTGTTTGATGAATGAGTGAATTATAAAGTTTTTTGCGAATCTTCTGCCGGTCAATCGGTTTCCTGACGAGTGGTGTCGGTGTCGAGTCCAGCCTTGGCGAGGGCATCGTGCTTCTCGTAGGCCTCCACGATGCGCTGCACCAGCTGGTGTCGCACAATATCTTTCTTGCCGAATTCGATGCGGCCTATTCCTTTCACGCCGCGCAACACACGCAGAGCCTGCACCAGTCCGGAAGCAGTGCTTCGCGGCAAGTCAATCTGAGTGGTATCGCCGGTGACTATCATCTTAGAGCCCATACCCAAGCGGGTGAGAAACATCTTAATCTGGTGAGTGGTGGTGTTTTGAGCCTCATCGAGCACAATCACGGCATCATTCAAGGTGCGGCCGCGCATGAATGCCAACGGGGCTATTTGAATCACGTTACCGTCCATGAGTTCCTTTAGCTTTGCCCCCGGAATCATATCCTCAAGGGCATCATAGAGCGGCTGCAGATATGGGTCGATCTTGTCTTTCATGTCGCCAGGGAGGAAACCAAGTTTCTCACCGGCCTCTACCGCAGGGCGCGACAGTATAATCTTGCGCACCTCCTTGTTTTTCAAGGCGCGCACGGCCAAAGCCACAGCCAGATAGGTTTTGCCGGTTCCGGCAGGGCCAAGTGCAAAGGTGAGGTCATTTTCCGAAAACGTCTTCACGAGTTGCTGCTGGTTGGGGGTGCGTGCCTTGATGGGCTTGCCGTTGACCCCGAACACTATGGCGTCATCCATTTTAAGGGCCTTCGGCGGCACACCGTTGATGGTGTCAAGAATCACATCATCGGTGAGTTTGTTGTATTTGGCGCAGTATTCTTCAAGTTTCTTCACGTTGCGCTCAAATCGCGCCGTTTCCTCTTCATCGCCAATCACGGTAATCACCGTGCCGCGTGCTGCCATTCGCAGTTTGGGGAACAAGTCGCGTATGAGTTGGATATTGGCATTATTGACCCCGTAAAATACCACTGGGTCAACCGAATCGATAATTACGTGACGTTCGATCATAGATTGCATTGGTTAACTTTGTGCAAAGGTAGCACAAATCACGCTCAGAGCGAAACTAATCGCCACTTTTATTTTTTTCAGCATTCACGGCACGGTGTGTGCCATGCAGGTATGCAAAAGCCACACAGCGCGAATCGCATGACAAAGCAAGATTATTGAGCCGACACAATTATAGGTCAAAGTCCTTTGGTGGTTTGGATGTAAAAGTGTAGCTTTGCCGCCAAAGCGGTTTATCGTAATAAATCATCCATTCTAAACATCAACAATATGAAAAAAGCAATGCGTTTTATTGCAATGGCAGGCGCGGCACTGCTGCTTTGCGGATGCACCCAAAAGTCGGCGCAATCACCCAAAGCCGAGCACGTCACCGTCAGACCGTTGCCGTCGGGCATCAACCCCGACAAGGTCACCGATGCCACTGTGCGGGCAAATTTCACTGCCGACGATTTTGATTGGGCAAGCGGCAAACTCAAGCTCGACTTGTATGCAGAAGACACCTACAATGCCGACGAGATCAATAGCCTTAAAGTGGGTGACACTCTCGTATACAATGGTGCACCACAAGCCGTCACAAAAATTGAGCGGCACGACAAGACTGTGGCCGTCAACGGCGACATCGAAGACGGCGGCGCCTTCCTACAGGCATCGGACAAAGGCAACACCTACCGGTCGACAGAGCTCGACGACCACCCGGTGTGCACCAAGATAGGTACGGTCACGCTGCCAGTCTCGTCCAAGCTCACCATCATCGACTGCCGCGAGCAGCCTACCGACCCGTCGGACACCATCACCTCAAACCAGCAGAAGTATGTGAACGGCCTTAAGGACTACAAGCGCATTTTCACGGCGCTCAACACCCGCGTGCAAATTGCAGGCGGCACCGTCGTGGGCATCACCCGCTTTTGGATCCCGTAGCTGGCCATATCATGCCAAATAGTTAAAGAGAGGCTTGCCGCGAAACAGCAGCAAGCCTCTCTCAATTATTATGTGTGAGCAACGTGTCCGATGACGGCACTTTGCTCATGCTTTTCCTTTTTACCAGATGGTTACGCGATCGGCGGGCTCACGATACATCTTGTCGCCGGCCTTGATGCCGAAAGCGTTGAAAAACGGCTCAAGGTTACGCACCGCCACGTTGACACGGTTCACCCCGAGCGAGTGCGGGTCAACCTTGGTGCGACGCAAGATTTCCTCTTTGGTGATGTTGGCAGCCCACACGTTGGCATAACTCAAGAAGAAACGCTGGTCGGGGGTAAAGCCGTCGACGGGCTTGTCGCTCTTACCCTCATCGGTCTTCTTGAAGGCGCTGTACGACACACGCAGACCTCCATGGTCGGCGATATTCTCGCCTAGTGTGAACTTGCCGTTGGCATGCACGGTGTCGGCCACAATCTCGGCACTGTATTGGTCGGCGAGTTTCCCGGCGAGCACCTTGAATTTGTCAGCATCCTCTTTGGTCCACCAGTCGACCATATTTCCATTTTGGTCGAAGTTGCGGCCCTGGTCGTCAAATCCGTGAGTCATCTCGTGGCCAATCACCACGCCGATGGCGCCATAGTTGCTTGCATCATCGGCTTTAGGATCGAAGTATGGGGCTTGCAGAATGCCTGCGGGGAAACAAATCTCGTTGGTCGACGGGTCGTAGTAGGCATTGACGGTCTGGGGAGTCATCTGCCAGCGGCTCTTGTCGACTGGCTGACCAAGTTGGGCATACTGGTAATCGGCTTCAAACTGCTTGGCGGTCTTCACGTTGTCCCAATAAGGGAGACTGCCGTCGACCGTCATGGCACTATAGTCACGCCACTTGTCGGGGTAGCCTATTTTCACAGTAAAGCTGTTGAGTTTAACCAAAGCGTTTACTTTGGTGGTGGGGCTCATCCACGACAGTCCGGCTATGTGCTCGCCCAAGGCGATGCGCAAGTTGTTCACCAGATCTTGCATTTTTTTCTTCGATTCGGGCGGGAAGTATTTGGCCACATAAAGCTCACCCACGGCCTCGCCAAGCAGATTGTTTGGCACAGCAAGCGAGCGCTTCCAGCGAGGTTGCATCACCTTCTTGCCCGACAGAGCCTTGGAGAACATATCGAAATTGGCGGCAACAAAGTCATCGCTCAGATAGTCGGCGGCGCTCATCACATAGTTCAGCGTGAGATAGTCGCGTATTTCCTTTTCCTTGAGCGAGGCCACCAGCTCGTTGACCTTGGCAAGCGACTTGGGCTGCATCACGCACACCTTGTCCACATTCTTGAGGTTCAAGCCGCTGAAATAGGCATCCCATGCGATGGCAGGGTACTCGCTCTTTAGCTGAGACACGGTGTAGATGTTATACATCTTCGAGTAGTCGCGCTGCTCCTCACGTGTCATGGCTGCCTCGGCAAGGGCAGTCTCTATCTTCAGCACAGAAGCGGCAGCTTTTTTTGCGTCACCGCCCTTGTAGCCGGCGAGTTTTAGTACACGCTCCACATATTTGGCATATGCCTGACGCACCTTCACTGTGTTGGCGTCTTTTTCCAGATAATAGTCGCGGTCGCTCAAAGCAAGTCCGCCTTGTGCCAGATAAAGCATATTGACGCTCGAGTTCTTGAGGTTGGCCATCACTGTCGACTCGAAAAACGGTGCGGCAATGCCCCTGTGCAGCCAAGCCAGGCAAGAGGCGAGGTCGGCACGGGTGCATTTGGCTATTTTCGCCACATCGGCCTTGATTGGCGCAGCGGCCTCAGCGTTTAGACGCACGCTGTCGAGGCCGAGGCGGAACATGTCGTTCACCTTCTGTGCGATACTTCCTTTGGGATTGTTGTCGCCCAAGTTCATAATCAAGTCTTTGAGCTGTGCCTTGTTGTTCTCGGCAAGCTGGTCAAATGTGCCGAAACGCGCATACTGCGGGTCAAGGGGGTTGGCCTTCATCCAACCGCCACAGGCATACTGGTAGAAATTCTCGCCAGGAGCCACACTCGTGTCGAGGTTGCTGCGGTCGACAGCCTTCTCGAGGTTGCCCGCGCTCACTGCCACAGTCGATGCCATCGCCAGCGACAGTAAAAGTCGATTTGCTTTGTTCATAGTGATAAACTGGATTTATTTGTTTCTGAAAATATCATATATATGTTGTGATATGGCCACAAAAAAAGGAAGCTCTACCTGGCGGCTGTCACTGACCGTTGCCG
>CAVIEK010000094.1:0-9125 GCA_963641805.1 Bacteroides fragilis | reverse complement strand
GTAGTGGTGATGGTCATTTTATGGCTTTATTGCATTGGAGTCTCGAAAAAACTCGCATGTTACAATCAAGTGAATATTTCGGAATATATTACAATTTTTTAAAAAAAATCACTAACTTTGAGGCAGTATATTTACCCTATTAACATTAAACGATATGAAAAAAAATTACGCAAAATTCTTATTGTCTGCTTTCGTGGCAGTGTCTTCAATCTTTGGCGCACAGGCTGCCGATGAGGTGGTAGTGCTTCAGGAAAACTTCGACAAGCTAGAGGCTTTGACCGATGCAGGTGTTCACAAATATGGCAAGAATCCATGGACAGGTACAGATGCCGAAGGTGTGAAGTATCAGCCTAACTATGCTACTATTGCCACTGACGGCAATATCGGCGATCTTAACGGCTGGAGCTCTCGAACCACTTATCTTTATGCTTGCCAAGGTTTTGTGCGCATATCAAAAACCAACTATGGAGGCGACCTTGTGTCGCCTAAGTTCGCTTCCCTTACCGAGCCCACCGATGTGAAACTGTCGTGGCAAGGTATAGGCTACACTTCAGCTTTGGTCAAAAACGAAAATGATGGCTCCTATAAGAGTGGTCTTGTACACGACTATCAGTACTACTGTGTAGGCGTGCTTGGTGCAGGCGAAATTCAAGGCGCGACCAAGACTATGGCAGTGGCCTATAAGGATGCCGATGGCAACGCTCTTACTGTGAATGCAGCTGTAATCGAAATCCCAACCAGCGCATTCATCACTATGGACACCACTGCTGCTTGGGGCTTCGAGGGCACAAAGAATGAGTTGATCATTAAGGGCGCAACCGCTGAGACTCAGGTTGTGTTCATGTCAGTAATTCCGTTCACCAAGACTACCAACTATGCAACCGACGACATGCCTGCCGCAACCGACACTGAGCATGGCGTGAACGTGAAGGTGAACCGTGTGATCCTTGACAACATCAAGGTGGTCACCGTTGGTAACACTGCAGTCGACAACATTGCTGCCGACAAGGTGGTGAAGGCACGCAAGGTCGTAGAGAATGGCCAGGTTTACATCGTTGCAGGCGACAAAAAGTATAACATGATGGGTGCTCAGGTGAAATAACCCGTAGCGCATAGCATAACTTATAAAAAAACCGCTCCCGAGGCGATAAGCATCGGGAGCGGTTTTTTTTAGATAGCTAAGCATGTTATATCGTGGTCACGGTCTCGATCAACGGCTTTCGTGAGAAGTGCGTGGGCTTTGGACCTGTGCCGTCTGCTGCAAAGCCGAGGTCGAGAAGCATGAGAATGTCTTCGTCGGCGGGAAGATTGAGGGTGTCGTGCAGCTGGTCGATGTGCACGCAGTTGAGCCAGCAACTGTCTACTCCGGCATTTGTGGCTGCGAGCATCATGTGTGTGGCCACAATCGCGGCATCCTCCACACCCGATTCACGCTTGTTGTCGGGATAGGTGTACACGTTGTTCTTGTTGTATGCCACCACGAGTACTGTGGGTGCTCCGTAGCGGCATGGTGTGGCTGCATCGATTTTTGCCAGTGCTTCGGCCGATTGCGCCACATAGATGTGCTGCTCTTGCAAGTTTTTTGCCGTAGGGGCAATGCGTCCGGCCTCAAGAATGGCCCCGAGTTGTACGTCACTGATCTGTCGGTTAGTGTCAAACTTTTTGCAGGAGTATCGGTTTTTGATTACTTCGTTGAATTCCATATCGTTTTGCTTTTTTTGTTGTTTTTCAATTATGAATAGGCTCTGCCTGACAGCGATAGTGGCTTTCGTGTCGGCTAAGCTTGGTGGAGTGTGAATATCGCCCCTTTGGCGCCATTGCCCGAATAGTCGGCTGCAAGCGGGAATTGTCCACTCTTGAGGCAAGCCGTCTCGTCGCTGAGTGTCTCGTTGAGCTCCACTTCTATTGACCCGTCGTCAGCGCTTATCCGCCACACCGAGCAACCATTGGCTTCCACCACGGTGGTGATGCCGTCCTCAAGAGTCCAAAAACTGAAGGGGCAGTTGCTTTCTCTGGTACTCATTTGAGTGCCTTGCCGTCGCTGAAAGCATTGCCCACGCGCTCACCGAGGGCAATGTATCCATTGTGCACAGGATCAAACGTTATCAGTTGCATCTTCTCTACATCGGGCTTTCCGTCGGCGGCGAGAAACTCCTCGCTGCACACCGTGTCCACTATTTCGGCTATGATGTAGTAGCCGCTGGGGCTTTCGTCTATTTTCCGTTTGATGCGGCATTCCAATGTGAGTGGGAAATCAGTGAACACCGGAGCGTAGACGCTCGTGGCCTTCTTGGCTGTAAGCCCGGATTTCTCAATCTTGCAAGGCTCGTTTTTTGCGCTCACGATGCCCACATAGTCGGCTGCCGCAAGGGTGGGGCGTGTGGCGAATGCAACTGTAAACTCTCCGTTGCGGTTCAAATTATCGGTTGTGGCGTGTTTGCCCATCGATATCATTATCTCTCCGGCATCCCATTGCCCGCCCCATGCCGCATTCATGGCATTGGGTTTGCCGTCGCTGTCATAGGTGCCTATAATGAGCACCGGTTGCGGGAGCAGCCATGCTTTCTTTCCAAAACTTTTCATATAGGTTGCGTGTTAGTTAATTCCGTTTCCTCAATGTGTGGGCCCTTGTTTCTTGTTGGCCACATATTCTCTCATTTGAGCCTTCTCCGACTGCCCGTCGGTCTTGAAGTCGTCAATTTTCCACTGGTTGTCTTCAAACACCATGTCGAGGGTCTCTTGCGTGGTGGCTCCGCAGTTGGTCACATCGATTTCAGCTGTGCATTTGCCAGGTGCCGTAGCCACTACCTTGACCACTTTCATTTGTAGTCCGTCGAAGTCTTGGCCACACACCCAGTGGTCGTGATCGAAGAAACCAATTTCGCCGTTGGCCTCAACCGTCTTGTCGGCCGCTTTCACTTTGCTCAGGAGGGCTTTGTAGTCGGCCGATGTGTAAATGGAGTCGAAGTCGGGCATTTTGCCCAACATAGTGACGTCCTTTTCGGCTCGGGTATACCAGCCGAACACGTCGTTGTAAATCTCGTTCACACTTTGGCTAGCGGCTTTGGCTTCTGCCGCCGTGTCGTTGAGTGTGGCTTGGCAGCTGTCGGCAGCCGACTGCCCTTTCCCGGTATGGCCGGTGTTGCCGCACCCGACCATGGCGATGGCTGTTGCCAGAATCAATAATCTTTTCATGTATGGTTCGTTTTTTTGTGTAAATAGCATCCTTTCTCGTGAGAATAAATCACGCCTATTGCCTGCAAATAAGAATATACAATGGTAGTCCCAACAAATTTCATGCCGCGCCTTCTAAGGTCGGCCGACACCTCGTCTGATAGTGGCGAACTTGTCTTGTTGCACTCAATTATGGTCTTGCCGTCAGTGAAATGCCAAATATACCGATCGAATGTCCCGAATTCTTCTTTTATTCTCAGAAACGCACGTGCGTTGCCCGTTGCGGCAGCAATCTTCAGCCGGTTGCGTATGATTGAGTCGTCGGCCATCAGCGCTTCTTGCTTTTGGGGTCCATATGCTGCCACATTGCGGCAGTCAAAGCCGTCAAATGCCTTCCTGAACGCTTCTCGCTTGTTGAGTACGCATTCCCACGACAAACCAGCCTGAAAACTTTCTAGCACAAGCATTTCAAAGAGCTTTCCGTCGTCGTGCACTGCCATGCCCCATTCGTGGTCGTGGTACTCCACATATAGCCGGTTGTCGGAATTACACCACCGGCACCGTGTCCTTTGGTCGTCTGATTCCATAAAACTTGGTGATGTTGGCGGCAAAAGGTGGCCGCAATTTTCACAAATTTACTCAAAGAAATTGATGTGTGCGTCTTTCGTGTTGAAAAAATAATCCCCACCGCAAAACATGATGATAATGGTGCGGCAAAAAATATGGCCAACAAATGCACTGCCTTGCCTGCGCTTGGCCATCTCTGCGGCGTTTTTTGGTGGAGTGATTGCAGCATTAATGCCGTTGGCATTGAAAAAAACGGCAAAGTGTGCCCGTCTATTGCTATTATTAAAAAAAATATGTATCTTTGTTGACAGCGGTAGCCTTGGCTCTCCTCCTGGAAATAGTGGGGCTTTGCCGCAATAAGCTGTATATTGCTTAACGACTACTTTCTAATATTTCGCGACTTACTACACATTAATTATAATGTCTGTAACGATATCTATTATCTCCAAAACCATGCTGCGGCGCTGCCTTGCGGTGGCGCTCGCTGTGTTTATTGCCCTTGGCATGGTGGCTCAGCAGCGTTCCTGCATCGCCTATTGCACATGGTATGGCGCTTCTTTGCCCGACCCCGACATTGTCACCAACATCCACTATGCGTTTGCCGAGCTTTATATGACCGACAGCACCTACAACTGCTTCAAGCTCGAAGGAAGCGAGTCGCGATTTGCCAAGGTTGTCGCGCTCAAGAAGAGCAACCCCAACCTCAAAATATCGCTCTCGTTCACACATGTCGTGGAAAACAGCGACAACCGGCAGGCCGGCGGCTTTTCGGCCCTTGCGGCTAATTCCGAGTCGAGGGCACGTTTTGCCGCCGACTGTGTGGCCTTTATCGACAAGTGGGGAATCGACGGCATCGATATCGACTGGGAGTTTCCGGGCTTGTCGTGGAGTGGGGCAAAATGTGACCCTATGCGCGATTGTGCCAACTTCACGCTGCTGCTCAAGGACCTGCGCGAGGCTCTCGGTCCTGGCCGCTTGCTCTCGTTTGCCGGATATGTCAACGACCGTGTGCGTACCGATGCCGGCGGATACCGCTACATCGACATCTCTGCAGCCATGCCCTATGTCGACTATGTCAACATCATGACCTACGACATGGATGCCGCGCCTCACTTCCAGTCGGCCGTGGTGAGCAGCTCAAGTTATTACGACTGCAAGACGGCAATCGACGTCTATGCCCGTTGTGGAGTGCCTTACTCCAAGATGATACTGGGCATTCCGTTCTATGTGCGTCATAGTTTCGAGTCGTCGCCTACGGTGATCGACTACAAGAAACTGGCCACTCTTGCCAAAAACTCGGCATACAAAATCGACAACTGGGACGAAGAAGCGCGCACCCCCTACGTCACCTACAACGGACAGTTCTACGGCTCATACGACAACGAGCGCAGCATCGCCTTCAAGGGCGAGTGGGCCAATAGCCTCGGTCTTGGGGGACTCATGTATTGGGAAAACAGTGAGGACGACGACTCGCGCACCCTGGCGAGGGCGGTGTGGGATGCCGTCTCGCGTGAGTATTTCGACAACTGATTTGCCCGCGCGGGGATCCGGCGTTGTATCCTCCCCCATACAATATGCATAAAGACTTAAAATCAAATATTAAAGAGCATGAAACTGAATCTGAAAAATCTTATCTCAACCCTCTTGCTGGCCTCCTGTGTGGCATTAGGCTCACAGGCCGGTGAGTGGTTACGTGTCAATCAGCTGGGCTATCTGCCACTGGCCACCAAGGTGGCAGTCATGATGTGCTCCGATTCTGTGCCGGTGTCGTCGTTTGACGTGGTCGATGCCTTTACCGGCAAGGTGGTTTTGTCGTCAACCAGCGTGCGGGCTACTGGCCCGTTGGGCGAAATGCGTGCCACCTATAGGCTCGATTTCAGCAATCTCACTGTGCAAGGCACCTATTATTTGAGGGTGGGGCAGTGCAAATCGCCTGTGTTCCCAGTCAACGGCCAGGTGTATAAGGGCACGGCCGACTTCACTCTCAATTACATGCGGCAGCAGCGCTGCGGATGGAATCCGTTCATGCGCGACAGTTGCCACCAACTCGACGCGCGCATTGTGTATCATCCCACAAAGACGGGACAACACATCGACGTGCGGGGCGGATGGCATGACGCTGCCGACTTGTTGCAATATACTTCTACATCGGCCAATGCCATCTATCAGATGCTTTTCGCCTATCAGCAGAATCCCTCGGCTTTTGCCGACAATTTTCAAGCCAATGGTCTGCCGGGCAGCAACGGCATTCCCGATATAATCGATGAGATTTATTGGGGTCTTGATTGGCTCGACCGCATGAATCCAGAGAAAGGTGAACTATATAACCAAATAGCCGATGATCGTGACCACATTGGCCAAAAGTTGCCAAACAACGACCCTGCCGACTATGGCTATGGCCCTGGCAACGGGCGGCCTGTCTACTTTGTCAGCGGCAAGCCGCAGCAGCGAGGCAAGTTTATGAATGCCACTATGGGAGCGGCCAGCACTGCCGGAAAGTTTGCTAGCGATTTCGCGCTTGGATCGCAAGTGCTCAAGCCGTTCTATCCGCAGTTTGCCGCCCGCATTGGCGCAAAGGCGGCCGATGCCTACCAGGTGGGTGTCGACAAGCCGGGCAACACGCAGACGGCCTCTGTGGTCTCGCCTTACATCTATGAGGAAGACAACTGGACCGACGATATGGAGCTTGGAGCCATGGAGTTGTTCCGCCTCACCGGCGACCGCAAATATTTCGACCAGGCAGTGGAGTATGGGCGCCGGGAACCCATCACCCCATGGATGGGAGCCGACAGCGCGCGGCACTACCAGTGGTATCCGTTCCTCAATATGGGGCACTATCAGCTGGCTGCCATGGCGGCACCTGGCTCCAAGGTTAGGACTGAATTTGTGCGCAATTTGCGCACTGGCATTGAGCGCACTTTGCAGCGCGGACGCAACCACCCGTTCATGTGGGGCATACCTGGCATTTGGTGCTCCAACAACCTCACCACTGCAATGCTCACCCAGTGCATCCTCTACCGCCAGCTCACCGGCGACCGCCAGTTTGAGGAGATGGAGGGCTCGCTCCGCGATTGGTTGTTCGGCTGCAACCCGTGGGGAGTGAGCATGGTCACGCAGCTCCCGCTCAGTGGCAACTATCCCAGACAGCCTCATTCGGGATGGGTGTTCCGCGATATGGGCACCACCACCGGCGGTCTTGTCGACGGTCCTGTATACGCCTCTATATTCAACAGTCTCAAGGGCGTGAATCTGGTCAACGGTCTTCATGTAGAGCAAGCCAATAACTACGACGGTTTCCAGCCAGGTGACGTGGTGTATCACGACAATATGAGCGACTATAGCACCAATGAGCCCACCATGGATGGCACAGCGTCGCTCACGTTCCCCCTTTCGGCCTATGAGATTGAGGGTCGTGAACAGACGGCCGAAGGTCTCGACCGCAACGTTTATGAGCCAGAGGGCGGCATTATCGCAGGCGATCCGTCGAAAAAACGCATCTGCCTTGTCTTTACGGCCGATGACATGGCCGACGGCGCCGACTTCATTATCAGCACTCTCAAGAAATCGGGCATCAAGGGCGGATTCTTCTTTACCGGACGTTTCTTCGATATGTACCCCGACATTGTGCGCCGTCTGATAGCCGACGGCCACTATGTGGGTAGCCACAGCTACGGGCATTTGCTGTATTCGCCATGGACGTGCCGCGACTCGTTGCTCATAAGCAAGGACGAGTTTGTGGCCGACATGCTCCGAAGCTACGACACATTGGCGCGATTCGGCATCACCAAGGACAAGGCACCCTATTTCATTCCGCCTTATGAGTACTACAATAGCACGGTCAACTCGTGGGCGCGGCAGATGGGACTGCAGATAATCAACTACACTCCCGGCACTTGCTCCAACCAAGACTACACCACTCCCGATATGGGGGCTATCTACCGCTCGAGCGACTGGCTCTACAAGACCATGCTCACCTATGAGCGTGAGCACACTCTTAACGGCCACTTCGTGATGATACACTTCGGCACTTTCGCGTCGCGCACCGATAAGTTTTATCGTCGCCTGCCGGCCATAATCAAGACTATGCGCAACCGCGGCTATGAGTTCGTCTCGGTAGAGCAGATGCTTGGACTTGGCATGCACTGATGCTCCACTGGAGCTTGGACTCGTCTGTGGTACACACTTGCGGTTTCCCGCGACTACACGTTATTATAATTAAACACTAAAGGCCAAAACTCCACCGGCTGGGGGCTTGGCCTTTACTGTTTATGCGCTTGGCGGTTGTTGCCTGTTGTGTTAGCCTATTGACGTATGCGGAACACCCTGATGCCAAGGTTGCTGCGTTGTCGCCGTAGCATTTCCATCATGTCGTCGGTTTCTATTTGTACCTTTCCTCCTGAGCTCGATGCGTCGAGTAGGTAGATGTCGTTGTCTTTCTTCTCTATTATGCCCATATGGGTCACGTCGAGTCCGTCAACCTTTGTGACTAGGGCCACAAAGTCGCCGCTCTCAAGTTGCTCAATCAGTTTTTTCGACTTCATTTGCTGCTTGCTCACGTAGGGGAAGCGGTGGTTGCGGTAGGCAATCTCGAAATTTCGAAGTTTCTCGTAGGTCGAGTCGTCTTTGAGGGCCGGATATGCGTCGCGGTGTGTGCTCATGAAGTCGAGGGTCTTTATCAGATAGCGCGCTCCGGGTAGGTCGGGGGTCAATTCGGTGATATTGCCGCGGCTGGTGTTTTCCATCGCCCAATCGCTTATGTAGTGTAGCCGCGAGGTGTATCCGTTCATCGTTCCGCCGCGGTAGCGCAAGTTCTCGAGGTTGGTGGCGTAGTCGCGCCAGGAATATCGGCCGTTGAGCGTGGTGCGCGTCAGTGCATACAGCGTCTCCACAAATGTGGTGCAGTCGAGCTGGTCCACATTTATGGTAAGCATCTCGCTGTCGCCCTCAAGCGTGTGGGCCACATAAGGCCGGCCTATCAGTTCATGTGCATAAAATGTCACCAGCTCGTTGGGCTTGGTCAAGCCGCTCTCAATGCCTTTTTTCAGCAATTGGTTTATCTCTGTGGTGTCGTTGGCGCAGTGAAACCGCATTTGTTGCTGTGTGGCTGCGGTGGCTTGTGCGCAGCCCGCTGCGAGCGTGCCTGCTACAACAAGTAGCGAATAAAGTACCTTTCTCATTTAAAAATTATTTTTTTTCTGACTACGAAATTACTGCATTTTTTGCATTTTTGCCAATATTCAAGTGCCAAATTACTGTTGTGACCCGCTATATAGGTTAACGATGTTAATCATCTAAGCCCTATAAAGCCATCCTTGCGGTGTGGGTGTGCTGAAAAAAAGTCGTTTAAAAGTTTGCGGGTTTGTGAAAAAGCAGTACCTTTGCAA
>CAVIEK010000093.1:5689-9145 GCA_963641805.1 Bacteroides fragilis | reverse complement strand
GAGTGAATAGTAACTTTGCGGCCACAAAAAGTTGCAAAACAACATTGCTTTGGGTTTTTTTATTGCAAATTAGAACTGAGCAATCACTTACATTAAGTGATTGGGCAAATCAAGATGAGAGGAATGGGACGCCCATCCCCAGCAAGAGGGCAAGAAGGCAACATGGCAATTGTGACTACTGCTATGTGCCGGATATCAGTGTTTAATTATAAAAGTTACAATCTATGAAGAAGTTAGTTTTTTCATTGCTGGCAGTAGGCTCAATAGCCGCGACTGCACATGCCGATCAGACAATCACCGGGCATGTGACTTATGAGGGCGACAAATCGCCGCTCATTGGAGCAACCATCCAACCGGTAGGCGGAGGCCAAGGTGTGGCCACCGACATTGATGGAAATTTCACCATCACTGTTGGCGACAACGTCAAGTATATTAATGTGAGTTATGTGGGCCTGAAGACCAAGCAGGTGGCAGTTGGCAAGAATGTGGCGGTGACACTTGCCGATGCAGGTACCCAGCTCGATGAGGTGGTGGTGACAGCAATGGGTGTGAAGCGCGAGCGCAAGGCGCTCGGATATGCCGCCCAAGATCTTAAGGCCGAAGAACTCAACACAAGTGGAACAACAAGTCTGGCAAGTGCTATACAAGGCAAACTGTCGGGCGTGGAAATACGTCAGTCGTCGGGCGCACCTGGAGCGTCATCGCAAATAGTGATTCGCGGTGCACGTTCATTCGACGGCAACAACCAGCCCCTTTATGTGGTAGATGGCATGCCCATCAACACTGAGGGTGATTTTGGCGACACATTTAACAACGGTGGTATAACGGGTGCCGATCACCCCAATCATGCACTTGACATTAATCCAGATGACATAGAGTCGATCAACGTGCTTAAAGGCCAGGCAGCGTCGGCACTTTACGGTATCCGTGCCAGCAACGGTGTGGTTGTGATTACCACCAAGCGCGGCAGCTCGCAAAGCAGCCGCCCCGTGATCACTCTCAGCACTAGCATCAGCGCCGAGAGTGCCAGCCGCAAGTTTAAGCACCAGACAGTGTACTCCCAAGGCAACAGTTTCACGTCATATGACGATGGCACTGTGAGCGGCTTCCACCCAGGTGCGTCAGGCACATGGGGACCAAAGATTTCCGACCTACCCAAAGACCGCAATTACGGCTACGGCGGAGCAGCTACTCCTTCGGGCGGAGCCGAGGGTCAATATTACAACCCCAAATACGCACTTGCCGGACTCAGCGGATGGACTACGCCACAAGTATATGACAACGTGAGCGACTATCTGCAGACAGGAATCACCGAAAACACCAATTTCGGCATCAGCCAAAAGAAAGACAACCTGACATACTCCTTTGGTATCAACAATAGTTATCAAAAAGGAATAGTGCCCTCAACAGGTATGACACGCTGGGGGGCGCGCGGTCTCGTCGACTTAGAGATCAGCAAGGAATGGAAAACAGGTTTCAGTGCCAACTACACCAGCAGCAAGGTGACCGCTGCTCCTGGGGCCAACTCTGGTATAATGAACGTTGTGTACTCTGCTCCGGCCGAATATAACCTCAAAGGCACACCGTCGTCGGTGCCCGGCTCGCCGCAAGATATGGTCCTGTTCCGCTATTGTAGCTTCCGCAATCCCTATTGGTTTGCTGAAAACGACCAGTATCTGCGCCACACCAACCGCGTGTACGGAAATGCCTATCTGGAATACCACCCCAAGTGGGCCACCGGAGAGAACTATAGCCTCTACTTCCGCGAGCAAGCAGGAATTGACGCCTATACCAGCGATAACAGCGATGTCGCAGAAACCTATAACGACGCCAATACTGGCCGGCAGATACAAAGCGGCTCGATTGAGAACTATGGTATGAGCTCCAACACGTTCAATAACCTGTTTACAGTCAACCTCAATGCAAACTGGAACGACCGCCTTTGGGACCTGAGCGTGCTCTTGGGTAATGAAATCAACCATGAAAATGACCGATATTGGGATTATGTGGGCACGGGCCTCAATTTCTACGGCTTCCCCACATTCAGCAACACTGTAAGCCAGACGGGTGAGGAGTACAAGGCCAAAGGACGCACTGTGGGTTTCTTCGGCCAGGCTACCCTGTCGTGGAACAGCGAGCTGTTCCTCACAGTCACTGGCCGTCAGGACTATGTGTCGTCGATGCCCCACGGTAATCGCGGTTTCTTCTACCCCTCACTATCTCTCGGATGGGTGTTCACCGAGTTGCCTGCACTCAAGGGCAAAAAGCTGCTTAGTTACGGTAAGCTGCGCGCCTCTTGGGCTCAAGTGGGACAAGCTGGCCAATACTACAAGAATTTCTATATGGTACCCTCTTTTGGTGGCGGATTCTATACCTATACTCCAGTGTCGTTCCCACTTGGCGGTGTGTCATCGCTTATGCCATACTACATTCTCTATGACGAGAATCTGAAACCGCAGAACACCAGCAACATCGAGTTTGGTGCCGACCTCAATTTCTTTGATAACCGTCTGCGCCTCGAGTACACAATGAGTTATCAGAATGTGACCGACCAAATATTTGCAGTGCCCATCTCGGGCTCGGCAGGTTTCCAGAAATTGCTCACCAATGCCGGCAAGATGACCACATGGTCACATGAGCTCTCGATTAATGCGGCTATCCTGCAAAACAAGGACTATTCTCTTGACTTTGGTGTGAACTTCACCCGTGTGTGGAACTATGTGAACGAACTTGCCGATGGCGTTGAGTCAATCTCTCTTGGCGGCTTCGTTGAGCCTCAGGTGCGTGCCGAGGCCGGCAGCACCTACCCCATCATCTACGGAACTGGTTTCAAGCGCGACTCTGAGGGACGTCTGTTGCTCTCTAAAGGTCTGCCGCAGGCCACAAGCTCAAGCATCAATTTAGGTCAGTGTTCTCCCGACTTCACCCTCGGGTTCAATTTGGGCGGACGTTACAAGCGAGTGTCAGTATCATCAACTTGGGACCTGAGTATAGGCGGCAAGATGTATAATGGAACACTGCTTACGCTCAACTACTTCGGTGCTACTGAGGAGTCACTGCCCTATCACGAAGGAACCATGGTTGTCGAGGGAATTGACGAGAAAACGGGTCAGCCCAACACTCTCGAGGTGAGCCGTCAGTCCTACTGGCAGACTTGTCACAACTCAATAACCGAATCGGGCATCTATGACCGCAGTTATCTCAAACTGCGTGATGTGACGCTGAACTACGAGCTGCCGCGCATAGGCAATTTCAACATTAGTGTGTATGCCTTTGCCCGCAACATCCTCCTGTGGTCGAAACTGCCGTCGCTTGATCCCGAATCGTCGCAAGGCAGCGGCAACATGAGTGGCTACTTTGAGCGATTCTCAGTTCCCGCAACCAAGAGCATTGGTGCCGGTGTCAAGATCCAATTCTAACAAGGCTCTTACAGTATCACAAAAAAGAGAGATAAAC
>CAVIEK010000093.1:0-5679 GCA_963641805.1 Bacteroides fragilis | reverse complement strand
TACAATTATGAAAATAAGCAAATATATATCACTGGTGCTTGTGACTCTGTTTGCCACATCGTGCACCGAGGGCTTGATGGACGACATCAACAAGAACAACGGCCAACCTGCATCAGAGGTCGTCGATGGAAAATTCGCATTGTCGGGAGCCATTCTGACAACAGGATTCTCAACCATATCGGGCGATTACGCTTTCTACACTTCAAGCTACACCGAGCAGGAGTTCGGTACGGGAGCTCTGCAACTTGCCAATGCCGAGCTGCGCAATAGCAGCGAGACAGCAGCCAGCTCCACTTTCGACAACGTGTGGAACAGCACCTACAGCACATTGCGTGCCATGAATGAGGTTATCGACAAGTGTGCCGATGGTGGGGTTAACCATGATCAGCATGATGTGCTCGGTATAGCACAGACTCTCAGTGCACTCAATCTGGGTATTCTCACCGACATGCACGGTGATGTGCCCTATTCTGAGGCATTGAAGGGACAAGACAACCTTACCCCGGCATTAGATACCCAGGAGGCAATCTACACTAAGATTTTCGCACTGCTTGACCAGGCAATCACAAACTTCAATCTGGCGCTAGATGGTCATGAATCAAATGCCGGCTCACAGGATATCCTTTTCCAGAACGACAACAACCAGTGGCTCGGCCTCGCCTATGCCTTAAAAGCACGCTACAAGCTCCACACACAGTTCCGTAACTCAAATGCTGTAGCCGAGGCGCTTGAGGCCGCAAAGGCCGCCGAGGAGGCTGGATTCGACGGCGCGGAGCTTAATGTGTTTGATGACAATAACAATAATCCGTGGGCCGCATTCTTCTGGAGTCGCGAGTACACAGCTTCGTCGAAGACTGTTTCCGATCTCTTTGTGGAGCGCAACGACCCTCGCCGTGAGGTGTATGCGTGCAATTTCTTCGGTTATGATGATGTGGGTACACCAGGCGACAGCAAAAAGGCTATGAATCAAGAGGTGCTTGCAGCGCCGTCATGGCTCAACAACGCCAGCGCATCGGTGCACTTTTTCAGCAAGTCGGAATTCCGTTTCATCATTGCTGAGTGCAAGGCGCGGCTCGGGCAAGACGCTTCGGCCGATTTCGTGGCCGGAGTGAAGGCATCATTTGACGACTATGCCGCAGCCGATGGCGGCGCAACCGGGTTCAGCGCATCGTCGGCCGATGCCTACGCAGCTGCTCTGCCTGTTACACTCAAAGAGATTTTCGTTCAGAAGTATCTGGCTCAGGCCCGCGATGAGCAAGTGGAGGCCTACAACGATATCCGCCGCTGCAAGGCCATAGGAGAGGAATATATCCGACTCACTAATCCAAACAACGGATCGGGCGCAGACAATGCTTGGCCCCTGCGCATGCCTTACGGCTCAAGTGATGTGCGCTCTAATCCAAATGTGCGTAATGCCTTTGGCACTGGCTCGGAGGCCGGCAGCTACGTGTTTACCGAAAACGTATGGTGGGCAGGCGGTAGCCGTTGAGATTGAGACTTTATAATAAAACTGATATTTACCAAGCGGGGTAACACCAAGAACACAAGGTGTTGCCCCGCTTGCTATTCATTTATGGGAGATGCGAAGGTGCCGCACTACCCTATTTCCCGCTTTCAAGCGTCTTGTGATACACGGCCATCAGCGCATCGGCCATATTGCGTCGGCTGAACCGCTCGCTGTAGGCAAGCCCCTGCTCTATCATGTGGTTGCGCAGATTGTTGTCGCTGAGTACACGGTTGATGGCATCGGTCATCTCCTCAACCGAGTCGGGGTTCACATAGATGCTTGCCGGACCACCTGCCTCTTCAAGGCATGAGCCAGTGGCCGCAATCACCGGAGTTCCACAACACAATGCCTCTAAAACGGGTATGCCGAAACCCTCGAAGCGTGACGGATACACGAATGCTTTGGCCATGTGGTAGACGGCCGGCAGGTGCTCGTTGCGCACACGGCTTGTGAATATGCGTTTACCCAGGCCGTGCTTTGCGGCATAGCGCATTATTTCTTTGTAGTATTTGGTGTGGTGACCCACAAGTACTAAGCGTATGTCTTGGTCGTCGATATGCTCGAGCGCCTTCACGGCCAGCATTGCGTTTTTGCGCTCTTCCACTGTGCCCACGCTAAGGATGAATTTTGACGGAAGCCGGTATTTCGTCTTCACGTCGTCAATCTCGGTGTCGCTTACCGGTTGGCGGAAAATCTCGTTGCACCCCTGGTATACTACATCAATTTTATGGGCTGGCACACCATAGTGGTGCATGATTTCGCGTTTGGTGCATTCGCTGATGGCTATTATGCGTGTGGCGTTGCGGCATGCACGGCTGAACTTGAAGTTGTATATAATCCGGTCGATTAGCTTGTAATATTGAGGGAATCGCCTGAAAATCAGGTCGTGAACAGTGAGTACACTTGGTATCCCACTCTTGGCTATGTCGAGAGGAAGCTCACCGCTGAGGCCGTGGAACAACTTCACATGATGCCTGTGGGCATCGTTCATCATTCCGCTTACCGAGCGCCAGTAGCTGCCGCCCAGATTGGCCTTGAGGGGTAATTTCAGGTGCACGTCGGGTCGACACAGTAGTGATGTGAGTTCTGGGTTGTCCTTGACCTTTGGTGAATATAGTATGTAGTGCTCATGCGGATAGAATTCTGATAGCACGTCAATAACCAGGCGCGAGTAGTTGCCCAGTCCGGTGTTGTTAAATACGGCACGTTTGCCGTCAAATCCAATTGTCATAATGCTGTGGTTGGGTCCTGTGATTTATGTGGTTTCGTGTGATTGCTTGTGTTGCCGTCAGTGCTGTGTGCCATATGCCAGCCCTTTGTCGTTGAAGTCGAAGTATGAGCTGCGGTCGAGGTTACGGTAGCCTATGGCTTCCTGGATGTGGGCCGCACCCACACGCTGCTCACCGGCAAGGTCGGCTATGGTTCGTGCCACTTTGAGGATGCGGTCGTAGGCACGCGCGCTCATGTTCATGCGCTCTATGGCGTCTTTCAGGCGCTCCAGGCCCGCTTTGTTGGGTTCGGCGAAGCGATGTATCATTGAGGGTGTCATTTGGGCGTTACAATGCGTCCCTGGCAGCTCGGCAAATCTGCGCATTTGTATCTCACGGGCGGCAACCACACGTTTCCTGATTGATTCGCTCGACTCGCCTGGCGCCGTCGATGACAGCTCGTTGAAGTTTACCGGTTGAACCTCAACCTGCAGGTCGATGCGGTCGAGCAGTGGCCCTGATATTTTGCTCAGGTAGTGCTGGCGCTGGTAAGGGCTGCAGCAGCAAGGTTTGGATGGATGTCCATAGTAGCCGCAGGGACAAGGGTTCATCGACGCCACAAGCATAAACGAGGCAGGATAATCAGTGGTGTATTTGGCACGGCTGATGGTAATGTGGCGGTCTTCCAGTGGCTGGCGCATCACCTCGAGCACGTTGCGGTTAAATTCGGGCAACTCATCGAGAAACAGCACGCCGTTGTGGGCAAGACTGATCTCACCGGGGGTGGGGTAGGTGCCACCGCCCACGAGTGCCACGGGCGAGATGGTGTGGTGGGGCGATCGGAACGGCCGCATGCTCATCAGTGTGGTGCCGCCTGGCAGTTTGCCGGCTACTGAGTGAATCTTGGTGGTCTCAAGTGCCTCTCCCAGGCTAAGCGGCGGCAGAATTGACGGCAACCTCTTGGCCATCATCGACTTTCCCGATCCAGGGCTACCCACGAGCAGAATGTTATGGCCGCCGGCGCAAGCCACCTCAAAGGCTCGTTTCACATTGTCTTGTCCTTTGACTTCGGCAAAGTCAAAGGGATACAACCCTTGTGCGCGGGCAAACTCGGCGCGTGTGTCGACCACCGTGGGCTCAAGTTGAGCGTTGCCGTTAAGGAAGTCGATAACTTGGTTGAGATTGTCGATTCCATACACGTTCAGTTTGTTGACCACTGCCGCCTCGTGGGCATTGGCCCGCGGTACAATGAATCCGTCGAGCCGGAGTTCGCGGGCAAGTATGGCCATGGGCAGGGCTCCCTTTATGGGGCGCACGGTACCGTCGAGCGACAGTTCCCCCATCATCATATACCTACCAAGAGGCTCGGCTGGAATCTTTTCGTCGCTTGCAAGAATGCCTATGGCTATTGGCAGGTCGTAGGCGGAGCCCTCCTTTTTGATGTCGGCAGGTGACATGTTGATTACCACCAGTTTGCGCGGGAATTCATAACCGGCTTGGCCAATGGCGCACCGCACACGCTCAGCACTCTCTTTTACGGCAGTGTCGGGCAGGCCCACCATGGTGAATCCGGATCCCCATTCCACGGCCACTTCGATATTTACCAGCAAGGCGTCGATGCCGTGTACGGCGGCGCCATAGGTTTTTGATAGCATAATCCGATATCTGTGATGGCGTTGACGTTCTTACAATAGCAGCGTCAAGGCCATTCTTGTTTTATTGTTGTTTCTTAATCCTGTCTTCGGCAATCTTCACTGCGGTGGCGCAGTCGGCGCCACGCCACAACACATGGCCAGTGGAGTCGGCGAGCAATACAAGTGGGGTAGAGGTGACGTGCAATTGCTTGATGTCGATGTTGACAGGCCCCTCGGAAATCCAGAATTGTAGCCATTGGGCACTGTCGCGGGCCACAGCGCTGCGCCAAAACGACGAGTCGGCCTCGAGCGAAATGTCGGCAATTTGCAGTCGTTTGCTGCCGGTTGTGTTGTTGAGCGCTTTCAGTCGGTCGATGTCGGCTTTGTGCGCCTGCTCGTCGTCGGAGCCCCAAAAGTATAGGAGGGTGAGGCTCGAGGCATCGAAACGCAGTTGGCCGAATTTGCCTGTCTGTGCGTTTATCATCGTCATCACCGATAAATTCTCATCGGCCTTTGCTTTGCCGACCGAGGCCGTTAGGGCATTAAAGGCGCAGATGATGCTTTGTGGCTTGGCGTCGTTGTTGATTCCATTTAGCAGTTTTTGCACATGGGCGGGGTTGCCGTTGCCATCGTAGTCAAGCAGTAGGAGCAGGGTAGAGCATAGGTCGTCGGGGTTGGTCTTGGCATATTTCTCTATTGCGGCATTTGTGGCTGCCTTGTTCCCGGTTTCAAATTGCTTGGCATGGTTGTTCAGGAAGCGGCTGCGTTTCTCGTTGGCTTCCGTTCCCTTGATGTCGAACCGGTAGCGCTTGTCGGTGCTGCCGTTTATCTTTATCGCATCACCGTTTTGCACGGCCATGCAGGCAATCATCTGCGACTGTGTGTCGTAGATTACTGCTATGGTAGGTTCTGCGCTTTCTCCGCTGAACTCGAATGACCCCTTGTCGTGGGTGGTTACCCATGCGTCTTTCACTCCGTTGGCCGTGTAGTAGGCTATGTGCAGGTTTCCCGACGTGATATCGTCTATCTGGCCAGTTATTTTGAATTTCCCACTGCTGCAGGCGCTCATGGCTGCCGTCAGGAACATGAGCAGCAAAAGGTGAACCGATATTTTGTGTTTCATAAAATCATATAGTACGTCAGACTATCACAAAAGTAGCAAAAATGGGGCTATCGGCAAAAAAAAGGGCATATAAGTGTTTTTTGCAGCCTAAAAGGCCTTGTCTGTTTTGGGATGAAGGAAAAATGTGCTACCTTTGCATTGCATTTAGGCAATGGGTAGATACCAGAGTGGCCAAATGGGGCAGACTGTAAATCTGCTGTCTTACGA
>CAVIEK010000092.1:0-9240 GCA_963641805.1 Bacteroides fragilis | reverse complement strand
GTTTGCGCCGTGGCCGTCGGTTTATTTTCTTCTGGATCATCATGATTTTGCGGTGAGGTGAAGTAAGTATAGATAACCCCACAAACAAACGTATCGCCCACACCCATACTAAGACAGGATGTGAGCGATTTATGTGTTGTCATCGGCCGACGCGCCATCGCGAAGGCTCACTGGAGAATCATTCCGTAACGTCGGACTTTTCGAAGGCAGGATGGTCTACGCCATTGCGCCTATACTCCTCGCGCAGCAGCGACCCAGGCTCCATAGCCTCATATACAGCCATGCGGCGATAACGCGGACGAAGAAGGAATCGCTCCACACAATAGGCTATGACGAAATACACAGCAACAAGCACCCACAACATCGCATATTGGTGCGACGTCTGGCTCAGGACGGCGCCGTCACTCTGAATCAGGACGTAGGCCTCACTTGCCCAAGTGCTGGGCACAAAGTTGCCTAATGCGGTCCACAACGGCCCAATCGCGTAACGCGGCCATGAAATGCCAGTGAGGAACACAAAGGGGACAGATGTGAACACAACGGCAAGGAACACCGACTCGCGGTCGTTGACAAACACCTGCATACATTGGCCGAGCAGCGAGCTTGCGAGCAGGAACGGCAGAGCCACAGCTATGATGTCGAGCATGTGCCCGTTTTGAGGAAAATCGAAGAAGATGGGCACAAAGTGCAGAACATACACCGTGGGCACAATGTAGATGATCCAATGGCACAGTGTTTTCCCGATGATGGTGGCACCCACGCCTGCACCCACATCCATGGGATCAACGCCACCATTGTGAATGCGCCGCTCTCGGCTTCCTGCACGCAACATGCCTATGCCGAGCAGCATACTCTGCTGGAGTACGAGGATGAAAATACACAGCAGCACCGACGATGCGAGACCCATGCTCTCGTTGCCCAAAGCCACTTGACGGCTGCCTATCACCCCGCCCATTTGGCTGGTGACAACCGACACCTTGCGGCCGAGTGACTGCATGGTGATATGCTTCTGCACTGCAGTAAGCCCCATGAGCATCTGCTTGTAGCGCATGAGCACACTCATGTCGCAGTAAAGGTTGACGTGCGCCGCCTCACCGCGCCCAAGGCACAAGCTGTAGTCACGCGGGACATACACTATGCCATAGCACTGCTTCTCGCTGACCATGCGCCGAGCCTCCTGCATATTGGCGGCATAGCCTACCACCTTGACCTCTGACGTGGCATCGAGCTCACGCACCAGCTCACGGCTATCGGCCTGCCGGCAGTCGTCGACCACCACCACGGCCACATCGCGGGCAACCTCGGGGTTGTAGATAAGCGAATACACGATAGGATAGACGGCACACAGCACCAGGAAGAACACAATCACACCCTGGTCGTGGAAAGCGAGCATAAACTCGCGCCGCCACACATGGAACACGTCCACTATCCATCGTATTATCTTATTGTTACTCATATTATTGTGCTTAACGAGATCGATAAATTCATTTTACCTGCAAGAAAACAGGCATAATCAAGGCACATACACCGGGTGAGCGCATTCACGCTTCAAGCGCCACAAAAGCGGAACCGGCAACAGCGTGTAGGCCAAAAGCACCGCATAATATAGGCGCGAGTAATATAAAGGCAGCCCGTTGAGAGCCTGGTCGACGCTGATGAGAAAATAGTAGCGCATGGGCATAACATAGCCGAGGGAGTGTACCCACGGATACATCGACTCTACCGGCAGCGAGAAGCCACAGAACGAGAACGAGAGCATGCCCAACAGGCTACATACCGTGGTACCGAGTCTGAAACTTGGCACGAAACACATCACCGCCAGGGCAAACCCCTGATTAGCCAACACAAAGAGCGGCATAGCCAGCAGCATGTGCGATGGCGGGCAGTTGAGCGGTAATCCGTAGATGCGATACATCATAAACTGCAGCATCCACCCCACGGCGGTGAACATCAGGGTCTGCGGCAGCATCTTGCACACAACAGCCAGTCCCATCGAGTTGCCGGCACTCTGCAGCCAGTCGCGACAGGTTGAATATTTAAGCTCGGTGCCTATGCTGAAACAGGTGACCAGCATCACCAGCAGCGCCAACAGACACGGCGGGAACGATAACCCCAGATAATATCCGTAGTTAACCCACGGGTTGCTTATTCCATGCACATGAGTGGTGACGGCGCTCATCGAGGTTGCAAGCGACTGGGCAGGAAGCCCCACCATATCGATAACGCTCTTTGCGATGGTACCGTTAGCCCTCAGCGTGACAGTCTCAAACGCTTTGTACTGGAACGAGGCCGGCGTATAGTAAGCATAGTTGATATAATAGCTTATGGTGGGTTGCTGGCCACTGATTGCCCGCTGCTCGAGACCTCTGGGGATATAGATGAAACCCAGAATCTGTCCACGTCGCACGGCATCTACGGCCTGTGCATATGAAGAGCAATGGCGTTTTACGTCGACTGCGCTCATGGCATCGAGCGAACGCACCACGCGGCGCGATATGCTTGAGTTGTCGAGGTCGACCACAGCTACGGGCACATGTGTGGGAGATCCGGCCGACATCATGTCGAGCAGCATCCATGAGCACAGCAACGGCATCACCACCATCATCATGAAAAACATGGGGCGACGCACGAGCGACACAAGGCTACGCCGCACCGAGTCGGCTATGCACTGTTTCAACTTCACACTCTGCATCATTCAGTCAAAAAAAAATCAATCAGGATGTATTTTCTCTTAAAATCAGTCTTTAGTGTCATTCGTTGAGCAGAACGCTCATGCCCGGGCGGAAGTCTTTGATGGCCTCGACAGGTCGTGCCTTGACCTCAAATGTCTTGCTGTCATACTGGCCGTAGGCCTTAGTGGCTGCCCACACGGCATAGCTGCCCATGTCGTGCACATAGAAAATCTTGAGTTTGGCCTGCTTGTTGCCGAGGGCAGGAATAGTGACACTCACTTCCTTGTCCATAGTGAGATTCTGGAGCTTATCCTCGCGCACGCTGAAAGCCACCCACATGGCGTCGAGTTTCGAGATCGACATTATGGGGCTGCCAAGCGACACGAGCTCACCCTCATGAGGGAAAATCTCGCTCACCTCACCGTCACATGGAGCAAGCAAATACTGATCTTCGAGCAACGACTCCACTTCCATCACCGTACCCTTGGCGGCATCGGCCAAACTGCGCGAGGCGTCCTTGTCTTCAGCCTGCGCGCCATTCTGCGCCAACTCGAGTTGCGACTTGGCTGTGCGCACGGCGGCGGTTGCAGCATCGTAGGCGGCTTTGGCCTCATCGCGTTTCTGCTCGCTCACCACGCCTTGTCTGAAAAGGTTTTCCATGCGCTCATAGGTCTTGCGGGCAATGCCTTCGGCTGCCTGAGCCTGCTGCACGGTGTGCTGCGCGGTACCCACGAGCTCGCTGCGCGTGCCGCGGTTCACCTTCTTCTCTTGCGATGTGGCGGCGTTCTGCATTGAACGGGCCTTGAAGAGCGAGGCGTCGACCGTCTTGCTGTAGATGCTCACAAGGGTGTCGCCCTTGTGCACATAGTCGCCCTCGTGCACATAGAATTTCACCACGCGTCCAGGCAGCTTGCCGCTCACACGCACCACGTCGCAGTCGGCCTGTCCCTGAATGGTGTCGGCCGGCGGCTTGATTAGCATTATGCCCAATATGGCTATGCACACCATCACCAGGGCGAACACGCCCACTGCAGCAAGCAGCGCTTTGTCTTTCTTGCGGACCTCGGTCCGTTGTTGCTGATTTCCCATATCCTTGAAAAAATTATTTCTTTTTATTGATTTCCTGTAAACTTAGAGTTGTGTCGCGATTGTCACACGGCTCAATACTTCATGGTGCCCAGCACCTTTGAGAGGTAGACCTCGCACAACTGCACATCGATTTCGGCATCAATGCGCTCGCTGTTGGCCTGAAGCCATGCGGTCTGGGCGGTGAGAACATCGTCGGTGGTACCCATGCCCTCCTTGAAAGCGAGCTGAGCCACACGCAGGTTTTCCTCAGCCTTTTTCATGTTGGTGCGCGTCATGTCGAGAGTCTTGAGAGACTCTTGGTAGCGATAGTCGGCCTGCTGCACCTGCAGCTCTATTTTCGACTTGGCGTCGTCGAGCTCTTCACGCTTGAGCCTGGCCTCGCACTGTGCGGCCTTCACCTTGTTGCTCAAGCCCCCCCAGTGCCACAACGGTATTTTCACCATTGCGCCCACACTGAAAGCAAAGCCAAACTTGTTTTTGAAGCCGTTATACATGTTTGGAGTCATGGCGTGATAAGCACCAAAGGCAGCCAGTTGCGGCAACATCTCGCTGCGTGCCACTTTCACCTTCTCGTCGTAGATTTTGCCAGCGAGCTCAAGCGACTTCACCTCGTTGCGGCGGGCATACACGCCGTTGATGTCAATAGGGCCACCAGCAGCCGAAGTCGACCAAGTGTCGCGGTCCTCGTCGGCAAGGGTAAAATTGCTGTTGATGGGCTGCCCGCAGAGTTGTGCAAGGTGCATACGTGACAGAGCCAAGCCGTTGTCCACCTTGGTGAGAGCCACATTGGCCTCGTTGAGGCGCACGTCGACAGTGAGTTTACTTGCCTTGGTGGCAATACCTTGCGTGATGAGTTTCTGCACATCGGAGTCAAACGACTCCACAAGCTCCACATAGCTTTTTGCGAGCTTCTGCTTGGCTTTGAGCGACACCACCTGCCAGTAGGCCTCATCGACGCCATAAATCACGTCTTGTGCCTTGCTGTCCTGTGCTATGCGGGCAAGTTCCTCGGCATACTTGGTAATCTCGTTCATGGCCTTAATCTTGCCACCCATATAGATTGGTTGGGTGACGGTGATGGCGCCTAGCGCCACATTGTGCACATTGTAGGTGAGGGCACTCTTGGGTAGCAGTGCCACTGTGGAGGGCACTACACTGCCGTTGATTATCACGGGAGCGCCTGTGGCGTCCTTGAGCAGATTGTACTCATAAGTGCCGGTAGCCGGGTTGAACGACTTGGTGGGGAGCATTTGGTCGCTCTCCACGAGCGACAGTTTCTTCTGGTTGTAGACGTAGCTTGCCTCGAAATCGAAACTCGGCAAATAGGCGGCCTTAGCTTCCTTGCGCTGATATCCGGCGGCTTCTACCTTGATGCGAGCCTGGCGCATCTCCTTGTTGTTGCGAAGAGCCATGCTGCGGCACGAGTCGAGCGACACCTGCGCCGTGGCGGTCGAGCCGCATGCCAGTGCTGCAAGTATTATTGCTATTGTTTTTTTTCCCATTGCGTAACTATTGATGTAGTTTTAGCTTTCTATATTTTGCAAAGATACTCCAAATATACAGACAAACGCATCAGCAGTTCCACAAATGAACACCTATTTATGCCATTTGGAACACAAGTTTGTCGTGACACACACAACCAGTTTATTCACTCCTGCGGGTTGTGTGCCAAGCACAAGCAGGTTGTGGTTACTTGCTGAAAGTGAACACCCTTGACCCTAGACGGTAATGGCCGTCAAACACCTCGACAGTATACTGGCCGGGGTTCAGTGTGGTGTTGACATTGTAATAGACAGTCACAGGCACTTCCTGTCCGCTATACTCTATCGCCTTGTGTGCCGTATAGGCCACACGGCCACCCTCGAAGCTGAAAGTGCCGCTTTGCCCCAGCAGAGATCCCTCGGGGCCGGTGATACGCACATAGAGGTCTTTCATACCCGTGGGAGTGGAGTTGTTCTGCGTCACGGTGAATCCCACCGCCAGCTGCCGGGCCTTAGTCACTTTTTTCTCGGTCTTACCGTTACCCTTGAGTGCGCTCATGCTGAGGCCGGTGATATTAAGTTTCTCGGCCAGCACCATGCGCTTGTTGAGGTTGTCGTTTTGTGCGCTCACATCGGCCACCTGCGAGGTGAGAGCTTCGTTCTGACTACGTATCTGTGAGTTCTCGAGCTTCAGCCCGGCATTTTCCTTGCCGAGCGAGTCGATGATGCTCACATAGTGGCGCATGATACCCTT
Source organism: Bacteroides fragilis (assembly GCA_963641805.1). Classification (GTDB taxonomy): domain Bacteria; phylum Bacteroidota; class Bacteroidia; order Bacteroidales; family Muribaculaceae; genus Sodaliphilus. Next base: position 3,244 of record CAVIEK010000092.1, on the reverse strand, counting down.
TAGAGTGACAATTTCGTTTTGCAGCTCGCGAATGCGCTTTGCGCTGGTGGTCTTCTGCGAGTTGAGTTCCTGGAGCAATTGCTGCACGCGAGCCTTTGCCTGATTATATTTGATGAGCACAGTGTCGTTCTTGATATACTGCGTCTGTCCCTCGAGGTTCTTAAACTGGTTGTCGAGCAACTGATATTGGTTGGCCAGCTGCAGCTGGTCGTTCTTGAGCTGCAATTGCTCGATTTGTGCCTGCTGCTCCTCAGCCTTTTTGCCTTCGTTGTGCATGTAATAGGCCAGTGAGCCCAGTGCGGCGACCACTGCGATTACTGCGATGGTAACTATGGCTTTGGTTGATGATGATGTCATGAGTGTGGTTGTTGTATTGTTTGTGAAGTGATGTTTCTTAACTGGTGCGAAGCGAGACAATTGAGGCTATACCTCAAATGTGCGCTCAGGCTTCTTTGCCTTCTGCTGCTGTTCTTGAAGTTTTTTCTGCTCTTCCTGTTTCTGCTGGTCCTGCCTGATGGCGTCGCTCTTCTTCTGCACCTTCTGTTTGTGCTTCTCCCGGTTGGGCTGCTGAGTCTTGTTTTCGGCAAAACTCTTCACCATGTCTTCCACAGCGTCGCGGTTGCCAAGCAGATAATTGACCGTAACCTCCACTATCAGGTTCCCTTTTTTCGAGATAAGGTCGGCAATAAGTCCACGCGAGCCGTCGGGCATGGTACCGCTGACACACTTGGCATCAAAGCCCTTCACCTTGATTTTCTCAATGCGCGTGTCATACATATTGAAGCCCGAGGCCTTGCGCTTCAGATTGTTCTCGATTGTCTTAGAGTTCTCGTCGCCCTTTTCATAGAGTTGCACGGTCATAACCATCTCGTCCCAGTGGATTTCAAACCGGGTATTGCTGTTGTAGGTGACGAATCCGCCGTCGGGAGTCTCGAAGGTGAGATTGTGGCGGCTCCAAGTGTAGACTGCGGCGTGTGCTTGTGATCCATAGCCGAACAGGCAGGCAGCCACCACAGCCACTGTCATAATTGTATGTCTTAATCCGTTCATATACTTAAATATCGTGTGGTAAACTCTCTCTTTCACATGGTTATTCACTATCGTCTCATCACCGATACGCGGTGTACCGCTACCTTGCCGACGTTTCCAACCAAGCGTTCCAATCCCTACGGGAACCGACGAACACATTCAAGTCGACATCGCCTTTTATGCCGTCAACGTTGCCCCAGTGACTGAATTGCTGCAAGTGATGACTGCGGTTCCGCAGTTTGCCCGGGTCGGAGAATGAGCACAGCCATAAGTAGTCGTGATCGCTTATCTGGCTGACATATTTCCTGTATCCGTTGCCGTTGGTGTAAATCATCACCTTTAGGCGGTTTTTCTTAAGTCTTGACACCATGTCGGATAGGCGGTTGAGGGTCACATCGTCGTCAATGAAACTGTCGTTACCCCAATCTTCCACATCAACCACCACAGGCAAATCGAACCGGCGTCCGCCCATGGCGGCAATGAAGTTGGCCGCCTGACGGTTCCCGTCGACTTTTTTGCGGAAAAAGTGGTAGGCACCCACCTTAAGTCCGGCGCGGCTTGCGGCCTTATAATAAGAAGCAAACGACGGGTCGCGATAGTCAGAGCCCTCACTGGCCTTGATTATCACAAAACTCATGCCGTCGCGGCTCACGCGACCGAAGTCTATCTCACCGTTATGGCTCGAGACATCGATTCCCCTTACCGGGTAGGCTACCGGGTCTATGTTTACTTTCGGGTGGATGAAATGCCTGCGCTCGGCATACAGCACCACGCACACCACAGCCAGAGCCGCCACGCCTGCACACACCATCACTCTCCGCAACTTCTTTGACGCGGAGCCTGACGACTGCTTACATGATTGTTGACTATGGCTATCCATTACCTTGTGAGCTTATTATATTCAGAAAAGAGGAAATTGAGATGACGTGTTGACGTATTTGCTTTCGAAAGATTGTTGCGTTCCAGTGAGCATTATCAGCCCTTGCACAATACCCACCACGCCGCAGGCAAAGGCTAGTAGGCCAAATGAGAATATGGAGATTAGCAGAAACACAACTCCAGGCACGGGCTTGCCCAAGTAGAAGTAGTGCACTCCCAAAGCCCCAAGAAATATCGCCAGCAGTCCTGCCACTCCGCGGCTTTTTCCGCTCGGACCGTTAGAAAACAAGTCGGGCTCTGGTTGCGGAGGCATTGGCGGCTGGTCGTCGGAGCCGTATGCAGTGGGATATGTGGCTCCGCAATAGGGACACCTCACATTCTGCTGACGACCCACAGTGGTGAATTCCTGATTGCAGGAAGGGCATTTGTACTTGTACATTCTTCCTTAGTTTTATGGTTAAAACAACTATTGCAGCGAGACTTGAGCATATCGCCGTAATATCACGCTAAATTAATAAAAAAACATTGGCCACACACCACATTTATGTTTTTTTTAGACCGTGCGGGTTTCGCGTGCCAACTCACGTGCCGACCGGCATGCGCCGATGGCAGACAACCACAAAAACGGCCGCGGGAGCGCGGCTTTCAACTATTGCCGTGCTCCCGTGGTGGCCGCAGCTTCATTACCGCTACGGGAAGGGAAGCGCCGATGAGGCCTTCGCCAACTTATTTCTTCTTGGTGGTCTTCTTAGAAGTGGTGGCTTTCTTTGTCGTTGTCTTCTTAGAAGTAGTGGTGGTTGTAGCAGTGGCCGCCTTCTTGGGAATGTAGACCGCATACTTCTTCTCGATTTCGGGAATCGACTTCTGAATGTCGGCGATTCGCTTAGAGTCGCTCGGGTGAGTGCTGAGGAACTCGGGCACGCTCGATGTGGACTGAGCCGACATCTTCTGCCAGAAAGTGGTGGCAACCTCGGGGTTATAGCCCGCCATCATCATAAGCACAAGTCCCATGTAGTCGGCCTCACTCTCGTGCTTGCGTGAGAACGGGAGCACGACGGCATAGTTGGCACCCAGGCCGTAGACCGACTGAGCCACCTGCTGCACCGCCGCGCTCTTGCCCGATGTGGCCACACCAAGAGCCTGTGCGCCATACTGTGCGAGTACCTGCTGGCTCATGCGCTCATTACTATGCTTTGCCACGGCATGGGCAACCTCGTGGCCCAAGACCACGGCAAGCTCGTCATCGCTGCCCACTATCTTCATAAGACCCTCATAGACTACTATTTTACCGCCAGGCATGCACCAGGCATTCACCTCGTCGCTCTTAACCAAATTG
>CAVIEK010000091.1:0-9273 GCA_963641805.1 Bacteroides fragilis | reverse complement strand
ATCCTTTGATGTGGAGATTTTGACGATGCGCCAAACCCAATAGGCCAATGCCACCCCTATTATGATCGAAACAAGAATTTTCTGTAACATTATTCTGTTCAATTATATCTTGTGCAAATATAGTCAAAAAAGCGAATAGAGATGTAACGCTTTTATGCACCGCATATTCATTGTCCGATAACGAGGTGGTTTGTGAAAAAAACTTTATCTTTGCCTTGATTACTACTGTTAGAATTTCGACAATGAATGAACTTATATTTGGAGCCGACAGTAAACTGTCGGAAATGGTGTCGGCCTATCCCGCGTTGCTCTATTCTTTGCCACGTTTCAGAATTGCTTTGGGATTTGGCGACAAATCGGTATCGAAAATCTGTGAGGAAAATGGTATTTCCACGCATTTGTTTCTGCTGATTTGCAATGTGTGTTGTTTCGACCGCTACGAACCATCGGTTTCCGACATCAAGGCTACAGAAATATCGCAACTATTGCCTTATTTGAGAACGGCACACGCCTTTTATCTGGGTAATCGTCTTCCGCACATTTCGAAGCATCTGACCACCATCCTGAGCCGCATGCCCTTGCGAGTGGCAGCCGCATTCAACAATTTTTTTTCGGAATATAAACGTGAAGTGGTGGCCCACTTTGAATATGAAGAGCAAAATGTGTACCCGCATATTGAGATGCTACTTCAAGGAAAACGAAATGAAAGCTTCGGAATCAATGACTTTGTTGATGAGCATGGTGACATGCAAGACAAGCTGAACGATTTGAGCCAAATCATATTCAAGTATCTTCCTGCAGACACCGCTACAAGCGACGAGACAATAGACGTGGTGTTTGACATTTTGCAACTGTCGGCCGATTTGGCCAAACACTCGCTGATTGAGGAAAAGATACTCGTTCCATATGTCAGGTTCTTGGAAAGGAGTCTGAAATGAAGACTAAAATTTTAATCGTAGAGCCGTCGGAAATCATCATTGAGGGGCTGAAGGCCATATTCGACGAGTCAAGCCGTTTTCGTGTCCTCGAGCCAATGCGCAGTCTTGACGACGTTGAGAGTCGAATGAATATGTTCAACCCGGATGTGGTGATAGTCAATCCGTCGACATCTGGCATCGATGAGTTTCTTGCTGCATATAGCGACCGATGCAATGTTATTGCATTGGCTTATCAGTATTGTCCTCAAAACCAAATCAGAATGTTTGATTCTGTGATCGATGTGTGTGATGGCAGGGGGACGATTATGGAAAAGATTGTACGCTCATTAGGTCAGAACAGCAAGCAGCAACATACAGGAGGAACCCCTGACGACTATGAGCTTACAAAGCGAGAAACCTCGGTACTCGTACTTGTGGCAAAAGGAATGATGAACAAAGAGATTGCAGATGCTCTAAACGTAAGTGTCCACACTGTGATAACGCATAGGAAAAACATAATGCACAAGACAGGGATAAAATCAGTAGCTGGTCTGACAATCTATGCAATGCTACATAATCTTATTGATGATATATCGGCAATAGGATGACTATGGTTGCGCACAGCGATGCAAATCGGTAAAAATGATAGTCCACATTACTTAAATGTTGTCTGCGATTTTACTATTCAAGATAGTTGTGGTAATTTTGTTAATCCATTTGCTGTGTCCAATGGTGGAATTGAACCATGTTGGTCTGATTCAGAATAATTTTAGATAGCTAAATGTTAGTAAAGAAATCACTGGAAGATTTCGGCAATTACTGCCGGTTTATATGGAAATGTTTTAGCGTGCCTGAGAAATGGCGGGAATTTTTTCGCCGTTGCGCAATCGAAATCGACAAACTCGGCATAAACTCCATACCGCTGATTGTCATTGTCTCGATTTTTATTGGTGCTGTTTGTACCATTCAGATGAAGCTCAACGTGCAGTCGCCATTGATTCCGCGTTACTCCATCGGTTTGGCCACGCGTGAAATAATATTACTTGAGTTCTCGTCCTCGATTCTGTGCTTGATTCTTGCAGGCAAGGTGGGTTCGAACATTGCATCAGAGATAGGCACCATGCGTGTGACTGAACAAATCGACGCATTGGAAATCATGGGTATTAATTCAGCCAACTACCTGGTTTTGCCTAAAATTGTGGGCTTTGTGTTCATTATTCCGTTTCTTGTGGTGCTTTGTATGGTCACCAGCTTGTTCGGCGGTTATCTGATCTGTTTCTTAACCGATATTGTATCGGTTGACACTTATGTATATGGATTGCAGACCATGTTCACGCAATGGTATGTGTGGTATGGCCTTATCAAATCACTCTTCTTCGCCTTTGTAATAGCTAGTGTGTCGTCATATCACGGTTATTATGTTAAGGGTGGCTCGCTTGAGGTGGGCAAGGCAAGTACGAATGCCGTAGTTGTCAGCAGTGTCTCTATTTTGCTTTTGGATGTGATTCTCACCAAACTATTACTGCAATGATTGAAGTCAAGAATGTAAACAAGTCGTTTGAGGGCCGTCAGGTGCTGTTCGACATTTCAGCAAAATTCTATGAGGGCAAGACCAATCTGATTATCGGACAAAGCGGTTCAGGCAAGACCGTACTTGTGAAAAACCTTGTGGGGCTTTTTAAGCCCGACAGTGGCTCAATACTATATGATGGTCGTGATATCACCCAAATGGACAACGACCAGATGAAAAGCCTGCGCAAAGAGATAGGAATGCTGTTTCAGGGTTCTGCTCTTTTCGACAGTGAGACCGTGCTTGGCAACGTGATGTTCCCGCTCAAGATGTTCTCGTCACTAAGCCGTGAAGAACAGCGCGAAAGGGCTCAATTCTGCATCGACAGAGTTAATCTTACCGGCTCAGAAGACAAATATCCTGCAGAGTTGAGTGGTGGCATGCAGAAGCGAGCGGCAATCGCCAGAGCCATTGCCCTGAACCCCAAGTATCTGTTTTGCGATGAACCGAATTCCGGCCTTGATCCCAAAACGTCAATCGTAATTGACGATCTTCTTAGCGATATCACCCACGAGTATAACATCACTACAATAATCAACACTCACGACATGAATTCAGTGATGGGCATAGGGGAGAACATTGTGTTTGTGAATAAAGGGCATTTAGGCTGGATTGGCAACAAGGATATTATTTATGACGTCGACAATGATGCGCTCAATAATTTTGTATATGCGACCGACCTTTTTGCCGATGTAAGAAAATACCGCTTAGAGCACGGTTATCACCGCACAACCAAACGCTGACCAATTTCCCTTACCGAATAAAAGCGCCACCTAGAAACCGTTTCCGGCATTTGGGTGGCGCTTTGTTGGTGGGTACGAGTCTTTTATTTTATCTCATATTTCAGTTCCAAATCGTTGAGCAACTCTATCACCTTTCGGGTGACGGGCAATTTCAAGTTTGACTTAAACTCTACACACCGATTGGTGCTGACATCCTTTATCTTGAACGACAATTCGCACCTGTTCTCGGTTGACGAGGCGGTAGCCTCGCGAATCAGATTAGCCGTCTTGAGCCGATCGCTGTCCAAATGGATACAGATGTGGTTAACCATTGCACCTTTTAAGCTTGTCAGCAAATCCATAGAGACAATATTGAAAAACACCTTGTCGTTATATTTGTTTTTCGTAAACCGTCCTTTCACTACAATAGGTGTGCCCTTAACGCCATAGTTTTTGAAATTCAAGTAATTGTTGTCAAACAACATGAGCTCGCAAGAATCGGTGTAATCCTCAATTTTCATTCTGCCGTAGTTGCCGCCTCGTTTGGCTGGCCGCTCCACAAAATCAGTTACTATTCCGCCAAAAGTGATCTCCTTGTCAATATCGGCCTTTCCGCCATCTTTCTGCTCTTTGAAACTCTTGATTGTGGTATTGCACCCGAACGTGAGCTCGGTATAAAACGGGTCGAGCGGATGGGCCGACAGATACATACCCACAAGGTCGTGTTCCCTACGTAAGCGTTCCATATTAGGCCAAGATTCTACAACAGGAATCGCGGGCTTTGCAGTTAGTGACATTGTCAAATCGCCAAACAACGATGATGCCTGTGACTTTTTGTCGGCTTGAAACCGTTGGCCATACTTGACAATAATGTCGCTATATTGCTCGTCCTTATTGTTGATATCAAAAAATGATTCACGCTGGAGGCCTTCAAAACAATCAAAAGCACCGGCTAGTGCCAAATTCTCAATTGCCTTTCGGTTGCAGGCAGTAAGGTTCACTCGTTCAACCACATCATAAATATCGCTATAGGGGCCATTTGCATTACGCTCCTCGATTATTGTGTTCACGGCATTGCCCCCTAATCCTTTGATTCCGGCAAGTCCGAAGCGTATGTCGCCATCCTTGTTGGCACTGAACGAGCTATAGCTCTCGTTGATGTCTGGCCCTTTCACCTTAATCCCCATAGCCTTACACTCATCCATAAACTTTGTGAGCTTTTCCACGTCGTTAAGGTTGCGGCTAAGCACAGCTGCCATATATTCCGACGGGTAATTGGCCTTCAGATACGCAGTCTGATAGGCAACCCAACTGTAGCATGTAGCATGACTCTTGTTAAAGGCATAGGATGCGAATTTCTTCCAGTCTTCCCAAATTTTGTTAAGCACCTTGTGGTCGTATCCGTTTTTCTCACCCCCCTCGTAGAAAAGTCCCTCGAGATGGTTCATTTTCTCAATCTGCTTCTTTCCCATTGCCTTCCGCAACGTGTCGCTTTGGCCGCGGGTGAAATTGGCCAATTGCCGCGACAGAAGCATGACTTGCTCTTGATACACGGTGATTCCGTAGGTGTCCTTGAGGTATTTCTCCATGCATGGGATATCGTAGACAATAGGTTTGTCACCTTTCTTTCGTGCGATAAACTCTGGGATATATTCCATAGGCCCCGGGCGATAGAGAGCGTTCATGGCTATAAGATCCTCAAAAGTGCTCGGTTGCAACTCAATCAAGTATTTCTGCATACCAGCCGACTCAAACTGGAATGTACCCGTTGTGCGTCCTTCGCAATAGAGCTGATAGGTCTTGGGATCATCGATGGGTATGGCCTCAATGTCGATGTCGATACCCTTTGTGGCTTTGATGTTGTCGAGCGCATCCTTTATTATCGAGAGTGTCTTGAGTCCCAAAAAGTCCATCTTTATCAATCCCGTTGACTCAATCACACTGCCTTCATATTGTGTGACAATGAGTTTGGTTCCGTCTTTGTCGGGTGCTGTACTCACAGGTACCCAGTCGGTGATATCGTCACGGCCGATAATCACACCGCATGCATGCACTCCAGTGCTGCGCACGTTGCCCTCGAGTTTCTCGGCATATTTAACTGTGTCGGCAATCAGCGGATTGGGGTTATGCTTCTCTGCCTCAAACTCAGGGAAACATTTCAGGCAATTTTTGATGGTGATTTTATACTTTTTGCCCTTTTCGTCTTCAGGCATGTCATTGGGTTTGCTAGGAATCATTCTGGCAAGCCTGTCACTTTCAGGAATCGGGAGGTCCTCCACACGTGCCACGTCCTTGATGGCCATTTTTGCCGCCATCGTGCCATAGGTAATGATATGGGCAACCTTCTCGGCACCGTATTTTTCGGTCACATACTTAAGAACCTTAGCGCGCCCGTCGTCATCAAAGTCAACATCGATATCAGGCAAAGAGATGCGGTCGGGATTAAGGAATCGCTCAAACAGCAAATCATATTTTATGGGGTCGATTTTTGTGATACCCAAGCAATATGCCACAGCCGAACCTGCCGCTGAACCACGGCCAGGCCCTACCGAACAGCCAAGCGCAGGTGCCGCTTTGATGTAGTCCTGCACAATAAGAAAGTATCCGGGGAACCCCATGTTTTTAATGGTCTCAAGCTCAAAATCAAGACGCTCACGGTGCTCTTCGTCCATATCGGGCCAAAGTTTTTTGGCTCCTTCATAAACGAGATACCTCAAATAGTCGTTATTGTCGGTAAATCCGTCGGGAAGAGGAAAATTTGGTAAAATGGGCTTGTGATCAATTGAATAAAACTCCACCTTGTCGAGCACTTCGTTAGTGTTGGCAATAGCCTCAGGAATATCGCCAAACACCTCGTTCATCTCTTCTTGGGTCTTAAACCACTCTTGCTTAGAATATAACATCAGATTCGGGTCGTTGATTTTTCGACCCGTAGACACGCAAATCAGCCGCTCATGTGCATCTGCGTCATCTTCGTTGGTAAAGTGGACATCATTTGTGCACACAAGTTTAATCCCATTCTCTTTGGCCAATTTAATCAGTACCTCATTCACCATTTGCTGCTTTGGGAATGTGTCGTGGTTAGCTTTGGGGACGGTTGCTTTATGGCGCTGAAGCTCAATGTAATAATCCTCGCCAAAGATGTTTTTAAACCACATAACCGCCTCTTGTGCCTTCTCCAATTCATTGTTCATGATATCTTGGGGAATTTCGCCGCCAAGGCAAGCTGAACAGCATATCAATCCCTCATGATGAGCAGCTATTGTAGCCTTGTCAGTTCGCGGGTGCATATAGAAGCCATCGGTCCAAGCCTTCGAAACAATCTTTATCAGATTATGGTAACCAGTCGGATTTTTGGCCAGCAGAATAAGGTGGCGACCTATGTCGCGTTTGTCAGTGTGCACTTGCATAGACTGATTCGCCACATACACCTCACAGCCGAATATTGGTTTGAATTTGGCGTCAATCTCAGCTTGAATCTTGTTTTCCAAATCGTTGACCACATTGAGGTCTGGTGTCTCCTTTCCATTTTCAGCCGAAATTTCTTTTTGGAGTTTCTTGATTGCTCCATCGTGTTCGCCGTTGACTTTGTTGGCATAGTCATGGAGTTCTTTTATTCCAAACATGTTGCCGTGATCGGTAAGGGCCATACCTCGCATCCCATTGGCAATAGCCTTGTCTACCAAATTTTTAATAGAGGCTTGCCCGTCAAGAATTGAGTACTGAGAGTGTACATGCAAGTGAGTAAATGGAATCATATCGTTTTTGCCAATCTTAATCGTTGAATCGGGTAAATTATAATTATCAAATTTACGATTTTTTTCTGACACCTTTAGCCATTTAACCGTTGAATATTCATTTGTCAAAGTACGAAAAAATTAAATTGCAAATAAAAGCCAGCTTAAGAACGGCCTACGGTGTCTTATATTGCACATTGCAATAATGGGGCAGATGTGGGGCTTGTTTGCCCAAAAGTGGTTTGCCGATAGCTCAAACCGTTGGTTAATGCAATTAAGTTTCTTATCTTTGTAATGATTATGCCACCATAGAAGTGGGTATGTGGCACATCGTGACAACCGAACGAAAGTTTTTTACAGCAATTATGGATAAATTAAAAGTCATAGGCATTATTCCGGCACGATACGGTTCAAGCCGATTTCCAGGGAAACCGCTGGCCATTCTTGGCGGTAAGACAGTTATAGAGCGTGTTTGGCTTCAGGCCTCGTCGGTCTTGGATGACGTGGTTGTGGCCACCGATGATCAACGGATAGCCAATACCGTTGCCGCATTTGGGGGCAAGGCGGTAATGACAAGCCCCAATCACAAAAGCGGAACCGACCGTTGCCTTGAAGCATATAAGACCAATAATGGCAATGAGGACATTGTCATCAACATTCAGGGCGATGAGCCTTTTGTTAAGCCGTCACAAATCAAGGCACTGATTGAATGCTTTAACGATCCTGCCACCGACATAGCAACTCTTGTAAAACCATTCGACCCGAGTCGTCCGTTCAGTGAATTGGCCAATCCAAATTCGCCTAAGGTAGTAGTGACCAAAGATATGAAGGCTAGCTATTTCTCACGATCGGTAATTCCTTATGTGAGAAATGCCAATGTGGAAGAATGGCCACACCGGATTCAATACTACACTCATCTTGGGATGTATGCCTATAGGGCCAACATACTTGCCGAAATCACACGACTGCCACAATCGACTCTTGAGATTGCAGAGTCACTTGAGCAACTGCGGTGGATTGAGAACGGTTACAAGATAAAAGTGGGAATCAGTGATGAGGAGACAATAGGCATTGACACTCCTGATGATTTGCGCTGTGCCGAAGACTTTCTTAAAAGCCACCAAAATGATTAATTGACTATGCCAGACAGAGCCATACCGCCTACTATAGGCGATTTTCAAGACATACATTTGCAGTTCCCACCGCAAATAACCCTGTCGAACGGCATTAAGGCATGGGTGGTAGGGCATGGAGAGGATGAACTTTGTAGACTGTCATGGTTTTTCCCGGGAGGAAAATTTAATGAGCCTAAAACAATGTTGGCCTCGCTAACCGCATCCACGTTGTTTGACGGCAGCAAGTCCTTTACGGCCAGCCAAGTGGCTGAAGCTCTAGACTTCTATGGGGCCTGGTGCCACAGCCAGGCTTATGAGTTGTCGACATTGGCCGAAATGATGTCGCTCAACGACACTTTGACCGACGTGATTGCTTATTATATTGACGGTGTTTTGTCGCCGACGTTCCCTGAGGAGGCAGTAGCTCATAAACGTAACCTTATAGTCGGGAATCTGGAAAACATGATGCAAAAGGTGCGGTACTTGGCTTCAAGGGAAATGGCCAGACTTTATTATGGAGAGGCATATCCTTTGGCTCGTAGTCCCAAGCCACATGAGATAGAGCAACTGCATGCCGGACAACTATCGACGTTTCATCAAGAGTGCAGCCTTAAATATTTGGGGAGCAGCCAGCTCATTATAGCCGGACACATTACAGATCGTGAACTCAGGATCATTGATGATGGAATAGGGCAGTTGCCCTTAGGCGACACACTTGTTCCGCCTGAAGTGTCGTTGCCTATAGTTCATGACACAAAACGGATATCATTTGTTGACAAACCGGGAGCAGTGCAATCGGCAATTCGACTTACGCTTGAGGCTGTGCCACGCACTCACAAAGACTACTTGAAATTGCGCCTTTTGGTGGTTGCTCTCGGCGGTTATTTCGGTAGCCGACTCATGCAGAACATACGCGAGGACAAGGGATATACTTATGGGATTGGTGCCGTATTGGCCGGTCGGACCGATGAGGCACATATTGAGATATCTACAGAATGCGCAAACCGCTACACCGTATTAGTGATTAATGAAATCAAGAACGAACTTCAAAGGCTCAAGGATTTCCCATTGGGATATGAAGAACTTCAGGCGGCGAAACAAAGTGTGCTTAGCGACTTGGTGAAAACACTCGACACTCCACTCTCTATTGCCGATTATGTAAAGAACACTATCACCTTTGGCGTTTATCCCGACTACTTCAACCGTCAAGTG
>CAVIEK010000090.1:0-9491 GCA_963641805.1 Bacteroides fragilis | reverse complement strand
TATCTGTCATAGATATTACGATGATTTAATGTTCAACATATGGCTTCATGGGGTGCTGAGTCAACCAGCAAGGCAAAATTAACGAAAGTATTTGAAGAAACTGTTTTTTGGAGAGTCAAAGTTGTTTTTTCCATTGGATGTAGTGCCTACCTGTAGTCCACCTGCAATGTGGGGAATGCTTAAATTTTGCCGCCTTGCCGGGATGGTAAATTAAGATTTTTGAGTAATTTTGTGAAGAATATACATGTGGTACCGACAACCACTGCATTCAATCCATCCATATGATCACACGACAATGCAAAATGAGCCGACAGCTCATATTTTCCATATTAATTACGACGGCTGCATTATGCGCATGTCACCACTCGCCGCATGCCACCGAGGCTAAAGAACGTGGAGTCAAGGCCGCGGCTGCACTGCTTGCCACCGACCCTGCCGACACGCTTGCCATGCAGACGAGTGTGCTCGATGCAAAAGCCGCCCAAAGCGAGTATGCCTTAATAGGCGACTCGGTGGCAGTAGAGATTTTCGACCAGGCATTCCGCAACTATGTGACTGAGCACAATGCGAAACTGGCCGCGCAACTGTTTAACGACAACACAAAATGAGCCGCACGCACAGCCTTACTCCACATTGTGGCTTAATGGCCGCGCTACTCGTGGCCATCATGGCTTGCCTTGCCTGCAGCAACGCCAAGAGCACAGAGCAGGGATACCTGATGGGCACAAGATTCAAGCAGGCCTGGGCCGACAGCACCGCCGTCACCGAAACTGCAAAAGCCGTGAAAGCCGCGCTCGACAGTGCCGACAACCGCGACGCATTTGCCACCGCGTTCATCGCCACCATCGACAGCACACGCAACCCGGGCCTCACGGCCGCGGCACACGCCACTGTGTTTCCGGCCGACGAGGCCGCACGCAAAGTGGCGTCACTGATAATAGGCTCTCTGCAAAGCGGACATGACGGCCGTGCCACATACGTCCAACTACAAGCCACCTACAAAGGGTTCACCATAATGGGGCGCAACGACCTCATAGCCGCCACAAACGCTGCTTTGCAGGCAGAAGTCGACGGTATGCCTGTCGACAAGCAGATGCAAGTGTATGCCGCAGCCACGACCCCAAGCCTGCTTGGAGCCGTCATGTGCCGAGAACGGGAGAAGTCTGGAGCCGACACCGCTGCCATAAGCCGACAGGCCGAGGCGCTGCGGGGCATCTACAACGATGCACAATACAGGCAATTCAAAATCAATTATGACATTAATTCACACAACCACTGATATATGCTCACATTTGAAGAATACCTAAAAAAAGTGAACGACGCCATAAGCGCCATTCCATACCCACAAGAGCCGTCGAAACTCTACCAACCCATCAGCTACACAATGGCACTGGGAGGCAAACGGGTGCGCCCGGTGCTACTGCTCATGGCATGCGAGGCATTTGGCGGAGATGTGGACAAGGCCATCGACGCTGCTGTGGGACTTGAGCTGTTCCACAACTTCACCCTACTACACGACGATGTGATGGACAAAGCCGCAGTGCGCCGCGGGCAACCCACGGTGCAGCGCAAGTGGAACGAGAACGTAGCCATCCTCAGCGGCGATGCCATGCTCACCATGGCCACCCAATATATGGCCAAAGTGGACGCGGCACATCTGAAGCCGGTGCTCGACACATTCAACACCACTGCCATGGAGATTTATGAGGGGCAGCAATATGACATGGACTATGAGCACCTGGCTGAAGTTGACTCCAGCGACTACATCAATATGATAAGGCTGAAGACATCGGTGCTGCTCGGATGCGCCTGCAAGATAGGATCCATCATTGCCGGAGCCGACACAGCCAATGCCGACGCATTATATGAGACAGGCCTCAATTTGGGCTTGGCATTCCAACTGCAGGACGACGTTCTCGACGTGTGGGGCGATGAAGCCACATTCGGCAAAGAGATAGGTGGCGACATCATGAACAACAAGAAGACATTCCTGCTGATAAACGCCCTGCAGAGCGCAAGCGACGACGACTTGGGCGAGCTGCGCCGGTGGCTCACCGACGAGTATGCCATGAAACAAGAGAAAGTGCCCGCAGTGCGTGCCATCTATGAACGGCTCGGGGTACGGCAGGTGGCTGAAGAGGCAATAAGCATGTATGGCGACCAGGCCGTAAAAAGCCTTGGCATGGCCACGATATCAGATGAGGCCCACGACCGATTCGAGCAATTCATCAACAGTTTATTGCACCGTAACAAGTGATTGACTCACACGCCCATCTGTATTGCGACGACTTCGACGCAGACCGCGACGAAGTGGTGAGCCGCGCCCAGGCAGCCGGGGTCACCCATGTGGTGCTCCCTAATGAGAACCTTGACAGCATGGGGCGGATTAAAGCAATGCACGACCGCTGGCCCACCTTCACGTCGATGGCCATAGGGCTGCATCCCGAAGATGTGGACGGAAACTATCGCCACATTCTCGAGCAGATGCGGCCAATGGCGGCAAGCGGACGGTATGTAGCTGTGGGAGAGGTGGGTATCGACCTATACTGGGATGCCAAATGGCGCAAAGAGCAAGTAGAGGCACTTGTGACGCAGCTTGAATGGTGCCGCGACTACGACTTGCCATTCATAATCCATTGCCGCAACGGCCTTGACGAGTGCCTTGAGGCAATAGACCGCGTGGGTGGCGACAAGTTGAGAGGCGTGATGCACAGCTTCACCGGCACTGTTGCCGATGTGGAGCGAGTGCGACACCACGGCGACTTCTACTTCGGCGTCAATGGCATAGTCACCTTCAAGAAAAGTCAAGTACCGGCCATCATCCCCGCAATAGGACTTGACAGGCTACTGCTCGAGACCGACTCGCCCTACCTGGCGCCAGTGCCTCACCGCGGCAAGCGCAACGAGAGTGCTTTTGTGCCTTGTGTGTGCCAAGTGGTGGCACAAATACTGAAGACCGACACGACCCTTGTGGAGCAGCAGACCGATACCAACGCGCGCAGGCTTTTCAAGCTAAAAACGTGACGTCATGACATTGGCACGACACCAAGTGGCAATCTTTTATACATTTTTAAGCCTACATACTACCCATTTAGGACCATTTTGGGCTAAATTTGCAGTTAATGCGTGCCTTACGGCCATTCCATTTTCGGCTGGACCATTGAGCTGGAAGTGCACAGTCACAGAAGGCATGGCACACGCTACGATACATATTATTCATCATAAACAATTACACTTTTTAATGAAATTAACAAGACTCAAATGCAATCTGGCTTTGATTGCGATGCTGCTCACAGCCATTGCGGCGCAAGCGGCAACCTACGGCACTCCCAAGCGGGAGCTCCGCTCGGCCTGGGTGGCAACCGTGTGGGCACTCGACTGGCCCAACACAACTATCTCGAGCACCGGCAATGAGACCCAGATCAACAAGCAGAAGCAGCAAATGTGCACCCTTCTCGACTCGCTTAAGAACAACAACATGAACGCCATCTACTTTCAAGTGCGTTCGATGTGTGATGCCATGTATAAATCGAGCTACGAGCCATGGTCGAGCTACCTGGTGAGTGAGCGCGGCATGGATCCCGGCTACGACCCGCTGGAATATGTGGTGGCCGAGTGTCACAAGCGTGGCATGGAGTGCCATGCATGGGTCAATCCATACCGTTTCAGCACCGGTAGCAAATGGAGCACAGCCCAAGACCAAAAACTGCGCGACAGCAGTATGCTCCTCACCCACAGCAGCACCACCATACTCAATCCAGGCCTGAAGGCTACCCGCGAGCACATCGTGAATGTAATCAAGGAGATTGTGACCAACTACGACGTTGACGGTGTGGTGTTTGACGACTACTTCTATCCCGACGGGATTGTATCGACAGAGAGCGCTGGCGACTACCAACTGTGGAAAGACTCGGGCACGACCATGTCGATAGGCGACTGGCGCCGGGCCAACGTGAACCAAATGGTGAAAGACGTGTACGACGCCATCCAGTCGATACGTCCCAGCGCATCGTTCGGCATTAGCCCCGCAGGCGTGGCCGCATCGAGCAGCTCTGTGGCCAAGAAATACGGCGTTGATCCCTGTCCAGGCAGCGACTGGCAGTATAGCGGCATATTCAGCGACCCGCTGGCATGGCTTTCGGCGAAGAGCATCGACTACATCTCGCCACAGGTCTACTGGACAATAGGAAACTCGGCTGCCGATTTCTCTAAGATAACCCCTTGGTGGGGTGTCGTATCGCACAAATTCGGCCGTCACGTCTATATCTCGCACTCCATTTCCTCGCTCACCTACGCAAGCACCGGATCGCTTCCGCTTGGAGCCTCGGCCGTGGAAGGCACAATAGCGAATGCCCCGCTGAAAGCCAGCGGCCCCAACAACACAAGCTACGATGAATATGTGAACGAAGTTGAGCTCAACCGCTCAACCAACCTCGACGACGCTCCCGGCTCGGTTTACTATTCATGCAAATACCTCTATGCGCTGAAGGCAAAGGAATCGTTTGCACACTATTTGCACCGCACTGTATACAATTACCCCGCCCTGCCACCCGTGCTCACATGGAAAGCTGGCTATAACCCCGGCGTGGTGAAAAACCTGCAGAAGGTGGCCTATACACTGTCGTGGAACGGATATGACAACGTGCGCTATACCGTATATGCAGTGCCCGACAGCGTAAAACAGACCGACTTCAAGAAAGATGTGCAATACCTGCTGGGTATGAGCTACAACACATCGTATGACATTCCGGAGCAATACCGCGCCGGCTACCAATATGCCGTGTGCGTACTCGACCGTGTGGGCAACGAATACACACCGATTTTCCTCGGCGCGCCCGACCAGACGTTGCCCAAGCCGCAACTCGATGCCCCCGCCGCCGGAGCCAATGTACAAGACCCGTTCAATTTCACATGGCATCCGGTAGAAGGCGCAACCGACTACACCCTCGAGATTGCCAGCGATGCTGCCTTCACAAAGGTGACTCACACCTATGCCACCACCGACACCGTGGTCAACACAGCCATGCTCGAGAGCCTTGCAGGTGGCGCCACGCAATATTGGCGTGTGCACGCCTGTGCCCTCAACTATGCCGACGGAATCAGTGAGACACGAGCATTCACTCCGCAAGTGCTTGCCGTGACTTACCCGAAATCTAACGAGCAGGACGTGAACCCCACCTTCACGGCCACGTGGACCACTGTAAGCGATGCCGAGGCCACATTCGAGGTGTCGACAAGCGCGAATTTCGAAGACGGCACAGTGGTGTTCAGCGGAACGTCGGGCAACGGCGAGTTGCAGATACCGCTCTACGCCCTTGCGGCAGGCGCCCAATACTACGCCCGTGTGAGCATGACCAACGACGGTGTGGTGAAGACATCGCCTGTGATTCCGTTTGTCACCAAGTTCATTGAGGTCACAGCTCCCACTTTCACACGCCCCGTCGCCAATGGTGATCTTCATTCCAACGAGACCCTCCAAGTGACTCCGCAGCAAGGTGCATGTGGCTATGTGATTGAAATATCAACATCATCCACATCGTGGGGCCGCAACAGGTTTATCGAGTCTACCCAAAACCAGGCCTACAACACGTCAGTGGTAGCAAGCGAGATCAAGGTATACGGCTCGCCCATGACCGACGGTACCACTTATTACGCACGTGCAAGAGCCCGTTACAACAAGAGCCTCGACGTGGTCAGCAACTCTGACTGGAGCGAGATTGTGCCATTCGTGTACCGCAGCGCCAGTGCAGTCGAGAATATCAGCGCCGGTGAGACTCTGCTCATTCTGGGCATGAACGGCGGTGTGAAGGTGAGTGCAAGCAAGGCTGCCAGCGGTTACATCTACAATTTGCAAGGCTCGGCTGTGGCACGATATGACGTAGCCGCAGGCGAGAGCCAGTTCCTGGCTCTGCCGGCAGGTATCTACGTGGCCAACAACGGAGCCAAACTGATTGTGCGCTGACGGCAATCACTTTTTTCAGGAGATTTATTCATTTTCCACACTAACCATACAGGCGGGAGAGAAGCGGCAACAGTTTCTCTCCCGCTTTCGATTTGCCTCGTCATGACCCACAGACAAAGTCGTGACAACTGTAGACGCAGGAAAAAACGCCACACTAAGTGCCGTGTACGGGTGTCAATACCGCAATTATTTAGTAATTTTGTCCCCACAAATGCAGCATTATGGCTAAAGTCCGACCGACAGTGTGGAATATCACGCCCTTGAGGCTGTGGCGTATGGCGCTCACGGCATTATGGTGCACAATGGCAGCGGGGGCGGCCACGCTTGTGGTGCGGTTTGCCCTTACCGGGCACATCAGCGACCACGACGTGGCGATATCGACAAAATACAGGCATAAACTCGAGGACGTGACGGCGCCAGAGCCGTGCGAGCGCATAAACTACACCGGGTTCACCGTATATTTCAATCCCGAGTGGCACATACCCAGATGCGTGGTCTACGAGTTGACAAGCGACGAGACCAAAGGCCACACACGCCGCTACGACAGTTTCGAGACCGACTCGGCCGTTGCGGGTTGCGCCCGTCCGTGGGACTACACAGGCACAGGTTACGACCGCGGCCACATGGCACCGGCCGCCGACTTCAAATGGAGCGGCGAGGCCATGCGCGCCACATTCAAGATGACCAACGTGTGTCCGCAAGCACGATCGCTCAACAGCGGCGGATGGAGCCGCCTTGAGGAGAAAGTGCGCGAATGGGCCGTACGCGACAGTGCAATTGTGGTGATGTCGGGACCAGTTGTGCGCCCCGGTTACCACACAGCCGGTGCGGGCAAGTTGGCAGTGCCGCAAGCATTTTTCAAAGTGGTGCTCGCACCCTATGCCTCGCCACCTCGCGCCATTGGCTTCATATACCCCAACGGTCGCGCCGGTGGCCAGCTGAAAGAGTATGCCGTGACTGTCGACAGCGTGGAGGCTGCCACCGGGCTCAACTTTTTCAGCGCGTTGCCCCACCGGCAGGAGAGTGAGCTCGAGCGGCAGTGCAACATCAACCAGTGGGTGAAGTAGCACGTCGGCCAACAGTCACAGACAATAAAGAAGAATAACATAATTTGATGACACATATAAGTTATAACGGTATTCACATAAGACACCTATCACTGAGGATGATAGCCGCTATCGCCATTGTGATTATCGCAACCTCATGCGCTGGACGAGCCGACGGCGGCAACAAAGCGCCAAAGGCATCAGACGGCGACCTCACCCAAGTATTGATTCCGAAAGGGACTGTCAACCAGACGGTGCGCCACAAGGCCATGACCATATATTTCAACAACGATTACCGCATCCCCAACTGCGTGGCCTATGAGCTGACCGCCACCATTGTGGCCCAATGTGACGCCCCAGGAGCCGAAAAGCGAAAGAATTACAAGTTTGAACCCGACCCCGATGTGGCCGACAGTCCAGTGCACAGCGACTACAGTGGCACCGGCTACGACCGCGGCCATATGGCGCCGGCCAATGACTTCAAATGGGACCCTACTGCCATGGCCGAATGCTTCTATATGACCAACATGTGTCCGCAGGTGCATGAGCTGAACAACGGCGCATGGAAGAAGATAGAGAACTATGTGCACAACTGGGCATCGCAGTTGGGCAGAATCATCGTGGTCACCGGTCCGGTAATGGACAGCCACATGGCCATGACCGGCCGCAATGGCGATATTGCAGTGCCGACAAAGTTCTTCAAAGTGGTGCTTGCCCCCGAGCAACAGATGGCAATTGCCTTCGTGTACGACAATGCAGAGCCGCACAGCGGCATACGCCGTCACGTGACCACCGTACGCGAGGTGGAGAAGATGACCGGACTCGACTTCTTCTGCCAGCTGGCCGACGATGTTGAGGAGGCAGTAGAAACAAAAGCCGACTTCGACAAGTGGAACAATTGAACCGACAAAAGCAAATGACAGAAATCACCGACACACCAACCGCCACATACGGCCCGACAGCTGCCGACACCATTTGTGCCGTAAGCACTCCACACGGCATGGGAGGAATCGCCGTGGTGCGAGTCAGCGGTGCCGCGGCTACTCAAATCGTGGCCAAACGCTGGCTTGGAGCCCCCATAGAATCCATGGCCAGCCACACCGCCCACTTGGGCACCATCACCGACAGCCACAACGACAAACTCGACCAAGTGGTGCTCACCCTGTTCAAGGGACCGCATTCGTTCACAGGCGAAGACGTGATAGAGATATCATGCCACGGATCGGTGTGGATACAGCGCCAGATTGTGCTTAGCCTCATCGATGCCGGCTGCCGCGCCGCCACAGGGGGAGAATTCACCCAGCGAGCGTTCAGCAACGGCCGCCTTGACCTGTCGCAAGCCGAAGCCGTGGCCGATCTTATTGCATCGCAGTCACGCGCCCAGCACCGTGTGGCCATCAACCAGATGCGCGGAGCATTCAGCCGCCAGTTGAGCCAACTGCGACAGCAGCTGCTGCAGTTTGTGTCGCTCATAGAACTTGAGCTCGACTTCAGCGAAGAAGATGTCTCCTTCGCCGACCGCAGCAAGCTGCTAAGCCTGTCGTCCGACATTCAGAATGTGATAGGCAACCTATGTGCGTCATATGGTTCGGGCAACGTGATAAAAAACGGAATCCCAGTGGCAATAGTGGGCGCCACCAATGCCGGCAAATCGACGCTGCTCAACCTGCTGCTACACGACGACCGCGCCCTCGTGAGCGACATCCAGGGGACTACACGTGACGTGATTGAGGACACCGTAGACATCGGCGGCACCATGTTCAGGTTTATCGACACGGCTGGCATCCGCCAAGCGAGCGACGAAATAGAGAGAATGGGCATCGAGCGCACATTTCAGAAGCTCGATCAGGCACAAATAGTGCTTTGGGTAATAGACGGAGCACAGCCGACCGACACCCTTGCCGACTTCAGCAGCCAAATCCTGTCACGAGTTAACGGGAAGACACTGATTGCCGTCGTCAACAAATCTGATATGGGACAAGCGCCACAAGTGGCCGACGCACTCAGTGCGTTGCTGCCCGATGGGACTCATCAAGTGAGCATATCGGCCCGCGACGGGATCAACACTGACGCGCTCACCAGCCTGCTGACGCAATCGGCCTCTCTGCCCGACATGAGTGACGACAATGCCGTGATTGTGACCAACGCCCGCCACTACAACGCCCTCAGGCGTGCCGCCGAAGCCCTTGACCGCGCCACATGCGGCCTAAACAGCGGCCTCAGCGGCGACCTCGTGAGCCAAGACATCAGGGAATGCATGCACTATCTGGGCGAAATCACAGGCGAAATCACCACCGACGACATTTTGGGCGAAATCTTCTCCCACTTTTGCATCGGAAAATAACTGCTTATAAACAACCGTTAGCAACTATAACTATCTAATAAGAAGCCTCTGATTTTCAGGGGCTTTTACTTTTTAACACTTCCGAGTCACTTTTTGGTATTGCCAGTTGTTCGCAATATCTTTGCACCATATTTCTACC
>CAVIEK010000089.1:0-9754 GCA_963641805.1 Bacteroides fragilis | reverse complement strand
GATGACTCGCTGTGTGAGCAGGGACGCAACTTCAACAACAAGATTTGGAATGCTTTCCGCCTTGTCAAGGGATGGGAAGTCGATGATGCGGCACAACAACCTGAACATTCGCGCCTTGCCGTCGAATGGTTTGATAGCGTGCTTAACCGCACTCTTGCCGAGGTTGACGACCTCTTTGGCAAGTTCCGCCTAAGCGAGGCTCTGATGGCCATATACCGACTCTTCTGGGAGGAGTTCTCCGCTTGGTTCCTCGAAGCCGTGAAACCGACCTACGGCCAGCCCATAGATGCCACCACACTCAATGCCACGCTCGGTTTCTTCGACACGCTGCTGCGCCTGCTGCATCCGTTCATGCCGTTTATCACCGAGGAGTTGTGGCAGCACATCAGCGATCGTGCCGATGGCGAAAGCATTATGACCGCACAGCTTCCAAAGGCTGGTATTGTCGATGAGGCTCTGCTCAAGGCCATGGAAGAGGCCAAGGAAATAGTGAGCGGTGTGCGCAATGTGCGCACCGGCAAGAACATTCCGCAGAAAAACAAACTCGCTCTGCAGGCTGTGGGATCGTTCTCCAATCCGTTTGAGAGCGTGATTGTGAAGCTTGCCAACCTTGAGGGCGTGACCGCCGTTGAGGCTAAAGACGCCACGGCATCGTCATTTATCGTGGGCGCCACTGAGTATGCCGTGCCTCTCAATGGCAGCATCAATGTGGAGGAAGAGCTCGCCAAGCTCAACAAGGAGCTTGACTATGAGCGCGGATTCCTTGCCTCGGTTGAGAAGAAACTCAGCAACGAGAAGTTTGTGGCACACGCTCCCGAGGCTGTTGTGGCCGGTGAGCGCAAAAAGCAGGCCGATGCACAGGCCAAGATAGCCACACTCGAGGCGTCAATCGCCGCATTGAGCAAGTAAAAAAAGCAAACGGTATCAAGGCACTGTAGCGTTGCCTTGATTCTCAATAAGACAGGCACGCCCGCCCCGGATAATTGATTCCGGGGCGGGCGTGCTGCACATATATCGGCTTATGCCCCCCAAAAAAACAGTCGTTCGGCCATGCGTGTGCAAAATTGAGATTGAACCACTGATTGGCTATGTGTAGAAAGAAGTATCCGCAGTGCTCATCATAGAGGTGGCAATGCGGATACTTCGCTATGGATGCGGCACCTTGTGTGCCGCTATGCCAGGTGACTATTGTCTTTTTACTTGATTACCTGTTTGGCTGTGCTTGTGCTGCCGTCGGTGTAGCGTGTCACGATGATGTTCACGCCGTGGAACGGTTCGGCGCTAGTTAGTCCGACCGTGTTGTAGTAGATTACCGACTGCACTTGCTTGGTGGCTGTCGCGTTATCAACACCGGTCGAGATAGCGTTCTCGCAGTTGAGTGTCACTGTGCGTGTGAGCTCCCCTAAGGTGGCTGTCAAGGTCAGTTCGCCGGTGTATGGCGACTCAAAGAGCACGTTGTTGCCCTTGAAGGTCGCAGCCGATGCCGGTGTGGCTGCCCATGTCACACCTCCTTCTATGCCCACGTTGAATCCCTTGGTTACATTGGCATATGCATCACCAGACTGCACGGCCACTGCTGCTGCATAGAGCTTGGCCACGTCGCAGTTGGCAAAGCCGTTGAGCACGGGTAGGGTGTATTCGCCTTGGGTTGTGTAGCCATCACCGATGTCGGTGTTGCACAGCTCGCGCATTGTGGCTGATGTGCCCAGCGTGTAGTTGTAGGTGCCATAGTCGGTCACGTAGTAGGTGCTGTCGCAGGTGTTGCCGTCTTTCCAGTTGGTTGTGGCGGTGGGGTCGACACCTATGATGCCTCCGCAGGCATTGTCGGGAGCAACCACTTCGCCTGCATTATAGCAGTTGTGGAAGGCCGTCTTGCCTGCCGACGTTGCGCCCGAGAGTCCGCCCACGTTGGTCACGCCACTCACTTTGCCTGCATTGTAGCAGCGTGTGAATGTTGCGCCTGATGTGCCGGCAAGGCCGCCGATGTAGGCTCCGGCTGTCTCGGTGGTGCCGCTTGTGGCGCTTTGGGTGCTTATGGCGCCTGTGTTGAAGCAGTCAGTGAAGGTGGCTGTTGCCACTCCGTATGACTGTAGGCCTCCAGCTCGGGTGGTGGCTGCTGTCACGTTGCCGCTGTTGTAGCAGTTGCTGATCACGTCGTGGGCACCGATGGGTACTGCCACGAGTCCGGCGATACGGTTGCTGCCGCTCACGTCGCCCGTATTGTAACAGCTGTCGATGGTGGTGTAATCGGCAATGTAGGCGGCTATGCCGGCACCGTGTGAGCCATTGGCCACCACGTTACCGCTGTTGTGGCAGTTGCTGAAAGATGTGAGCCGTGTGGCGCTGCCGCTTGAGCTGTTCTTGGCCACAAGGCCGCCCGCATATTGATTCTTGTCAGACGTCACGTTGCCGCTGTTCCAGCAGCGTGTATAGGTTGAGTTTGACGGGAAGAAGCCCGCGATGCCGCCAATTGCGCCGCTCTTGATGCTGGTGCTGGCCACCGAGTGAATGTTGCCGGTGTTGTAGCAGCTGTCGATGTGCAGGATGAAGTTGGCGCTCGAAGTGCTGCCGAAGATGCCGCCCATCACGCCGGTAGCCTCGAGGTCGGCAGTGTTGTGGCAGCGGGTTATGGTCACCACGTCGGCAGTGCCGCCGGTGAGCTTGCCAATTAGGCCGCCCACATACTGCACCTTGTCGGGGTTGGTGATGCTGATGGCGCCGGTGTTGGCCACGTCGATGTAGTCGGCTGCCACCGAGTTGGCTGCGAAGCCTGCCATGTAGCTGCCCGAGCCTGTGTTGCTCACTGTGCCCTCATTGGCGCAGCGCACAAAGCTTGCTCCCTTGGCAACGTTGCTTGCGAAGCCGCCTATGTAGGTGCTGCCGCTGGTCACGTTGCCGCTGTTCACGCAGTCCTCAAACTTGGCGGTGCCGTAGGCGTTGGCCACGAAGCCTGCCGTGTAGGTTGCTGTGCTTGTCACGTTGATGGAGTTCACACAATTCTTGAATGTGCCATATGCCGCACCGACAAAGCCGCCGGTGTAGCTCTTGGCCGACGTGACAGTGCCATTGAGGGTTAGATCGTGCACAACGGCATCGGTGCCCACTGTGGCAAATGCGCCCTCGTAGGTGTCGGCGGGGGAGTAGGTGATGCCCTTCACTGTGTGGCCTGCGCCGTCGAAGTCGGCTTGCAGGTAGGTGGCCTTGTTGCCTATGGGCTTGAAATCTTCTCCGGTGAAGTCGATATCTCCAGTCACTTTCACATACTGGCCGGCGAATGTCTCGTTGCAGTCGGCCATATAGTTGGCGAGTGTCACCCATTCGTTGGCATTGCCAATCAGGTAGGGTGACTCCTTTGTGCCCTCGCCGCTGAGTGGGAGCTCATAGGGGGTGCTGATGGGAATCACTTTCATGTAGTCGCCGCATGTGGCTGTGAGCGTGTCGACGAGCAGGCGGTGCAATCCTTGTGGAACGTTGAGTGTGTTGCCGCTCACTTTGTAGTCGGTGCCTGCGGTGAGTTCCCACTTGGAGCCTTCGGGCGCTGTGAGTGTGGCGTCGGTTGTCAGGACCGATGCAGTCTGGCCATCAGTGATTTTCATCACCACCCGACGGGCTGACTTCACTTGGTCGATTGAGGCAAACTGCTTGAGCACGGGATACTCTCCGGCGATGAAGTCCCATGCGCTGGTGTCGAAGCCGCTGATGGCAGTGCCGCTGGTCAGGGTGGCGGTGGTGATGGCCTGGGCTCCTTCGAGGTCGGTGTTGCCGTGTGCCAGAAGCGGGACGATTTGGCCGTCCCAGTACACTTTGCTGATGGTGCCTTTGGTGCCGCTTGTTCCGCCTATGGCACCACTTGTGGTGATGTCGGAGCAGATTACGGTACCATAGTTAATGGTGGTGTAGATGTCGTTGGAACCGGTGCCTGCGCTCAGTGAGTTGCCCAGGGTGGCGCTGATGCCGCCTACGGATCCGGCTGCTGCCGCTACTGTGCCTGCGTTCACGCAGTTCTTTATGACGAAGCCGCTGCCTTGGCTCACGATGCCGCCGGCAAATTTGAAGTTCTTGGCCGCAAAGTCGGAGAGTTTGCGCACGGCCACGTAGCCGGTGTTCATGCAGTTCTCCACAGTGCCCGCACTCATTGCGGTAATGCCGCCAGCGTGCTGGTAGCCTGAGGTCACTGCGCCTGTGTTGAGGCAGTTGCTGATGGTACCGCCTTTTTCGTTGCGTCCGGCAATGCCGCCAATGTAGCTGCTGAGGCCCTGCACGGTGGCGAAGTTCTTGCAGTTCTCGATTGTGCCGAGGTTGTAACCCACGAATGCGCCTGCCTGTGCGAAGAATTCAATCTTGGCATCAGCGGCAATGTTGAGGTTCTTAAGCACTCCTGTGGTGCCAAGGCGGCCTATGAGTCCGTTCACGGTCTTGCACACGCCGTCGCCAGTGCCGGTCTTGGGTTTGCCGGTGCCGTCGCCAAAGCCGCTGGCGGGTTCGGTGGCCCATGCCACATAGCCGGTGAGGGCAAGGCGGTTCAGAGTGTGGCCGTCGCCGTCGATCACACCCTCGAAGCATGCGTTGACGTCGTCGGGGGTGATGCATATACCCTTGAAGTCGGTGGTATATTCCATGTCGATGTCATTGGTGACCCTGAAGTATGTGCTTGGAAAATACACTTTCTTGTTGGTGGTCAGGTCAGCGAGTTTCACGAGGTCTTCCTTAGTCTGGAGCAGGAACGGAGATGCTTGGGTGCCGTCGCCGCTGAAGCTCACGGGGGCAATGTTGAGGCAGTAGTAGCTGGTGTCGGCTCCATTGACCACGCACAGTGTGTCGGCGCCGAATGTGTTGCCCAGCACAAGGCTGTCGGTGCTGATGGTGGCGTTATAGCCCTCGGTTGAGAGCACGTTGCCTTTCTTGAGGAGGAACTGGGTGTTGCCCAATGTCTTCAGCGCTGCGCTGCGGGTCACGTTGCCCAGGCTGTTTGACCCACTCAGGTGAAGTGCAGATGCGCTGTATAGTGCGGCCTCGTCGGTGTCTATCCCTTTGAGGCGCGGATAGTAGCCTTCGGTAAATGTCCATAAGCTCGAATCGAAACCGTCGGGGCCGTTGGCGGCCGTCAAGGTGGCGGTGCTTGCTCCTCGGTTCATTGATCCGAGGTTTGCCATCTGGTTGTCGAAGTATATGTTGCTCACGGTCAACTCGGTGCCGCTGTCCACTCCGCCTATTGCCTCACGGGCCTCTCCCGAGATGTCATATTGGTAGGTGTTGCACACGATAGTGCCGGCGGTGTAGCTGTTGGCTATAGATGGCTGGTATTTGCTTGTGCTTGAGGTGTAGGTGGTAGCCAGGCCCACAAGGCCGCCCACATGGGTCGATGCGGGACACTCCACGCGTCCAGTGGCGTAGCAGTTGCTTATTTTGGCACCGTAAATCACGCCTGCCACGCCGCCTGCATAGGCGTTGCTGTAGTTGGCAATCACACGGGCGCGGCTGAAGCATTGATGCACTGTGCAGTTCACTGCCCGGCCTGCGATGCCGCCGCCGGTGAGGTTGGTCGCACCGTTGTAGGCTGCGTTCACGGTCCCGGTGAAGTAGCATTTGGTGGCGTTTGACTGCGACAGGTTGCCCACGAGACCGCCCACTGGCAGGCTTGTGGCTCCGGCTCCGTTGACTGTTGTGGCAGTGGCGTGGCTGTAGGTGATGTGGGCATCGGCAATTTCACCGGCTATGCCACCCACATATCCTCCGAGGCCGGTGACGGTCGAGGCAGTTACTGTGCAGTTGCTGGTGTTGGCCATGGTTCCGCCTATGCCGCCCACAGCGCTCTCTGTGCCGTAGATGGTGGAGTTGCTGACGTTCACGTTATCGAGCGTGCCCTTGCTGAAGCCCACTACAGCCCCCACGAAGTATGACGATCCGCTCACGTTGGCCTTGTCGAGGGTGAGGTCGGTCACTATTGAGTTTTGGGCCAGGTGCCCGAATAGGCCCAGATAGCCTGTGCCGCTTACGTTGAGGTTGCTGATGATGTGTCCGGCTCCATTGAACGAACCGCCGAACGAGTGGCTTGCGTTGTTGCCTATCGGTGTGAAGGTGCTGCCGTTGAGGTTGATGTCGGCAGTAAGCTTGAAATAAACGCCTTCATAAGCTCGGTATTCAGGGGTTGTTGTTGTGCCGCTGTTGACCTCATAGGCATTGACACGTGCCGCAAGTAGGTTGAGGTCGCTTGCATTCGCAATCTGATAGGGATCGGCCGATGTTCCCGATCCGCTCCACCCGTTTGTGTCTTGTGCTAAAGCTCTGGTTGTGTGGCCAGCCGTTATTACCAGTGCACATAGCAGGGTAAGGGTTTGCTTCATATAACTGTAAACTGTTTATGTCGCGGCACTTATGGTTTATGTTAATTTTGGCTGTGGGGAGCGTATGGCTCCTTTTGACCATGACTTGTGCCTGACGCCGGCCAAGTGCCGCAAACAAAAGCCGACTTTTGCAATGGTCATGACTATTGCAAAGTAACGATAAATTTCGATAAATCGTTGCAAATTGTGCCTTTTTTTTGCGACTGTGGCTGGAATTAATGTTTTGTTCTGTCTCTTTGTGGCACAATTGGAAGCGGCTGGCGGCACGGGCTTTTGTCATAAGCACGTGCCGCCTGGGTGATTCTCTTTTTTGAGGAGGCTGTTCTTGGTGTCTACATCTCGTGGCGCTTGATGAGGGTCACGTTATATCGCTCGGTGTCGCTTAGCATGTCGTTCACATTGTTATATTCGGGTGTGTACCAACTGTATTGTGAAAACACAAGCTGCATGTCGGTTGTCTGGAATATGTAGCCATGGCGGGCAAACACTTCGTTGCGCAGTAGCTTCAGTTGCCATTGCGACAGGCCGTCGAGGTCGCTCTCGGTGAGTTCGCGTTGCATCACGGCTTCGTCGAGCTCGGCACTCACTACAACTTTGCTGCCGTCGTTGTTGCTGCTGCTACCGTTGCAGTTGTCGGCCATTTCGCCTGTAACCGATGTTACAATGGTGTCGCAAGCCGCTGCGGCATAGTTTTGCTGTGCGGCATAACGGATGCCGACAAATGCGGCTGTTGCCAGCAGCAATATTACTGCAAGGACAATGATTACTGTCACAACTGCCTTGCTGCCGCTTTTGTGCGGCTGCCGCTGTGGTGGTAATGGTGGTGTCGGTGGGGGTGGGGTGGAGCCATAGGTTGGCTGGACTGTGTCGTATGAAAACGTGTGACCGCAGTTGGTGCAATGGTGATGTGTGCTACCTGGTCGTGTCTCGATTGCTGTTCCGCAGTTGGGGCAAAATATCTTGCTCATGGTCAGTGTGGTGATTTTATGGGTTTCTCGTGCGTGTTGTTAGCTGCCTCATAGTCTATTTTCTCTCCCTTTGCGTCAGCGTTTTTCAGCCGGGTCTCAAATGGTAGCTGGCCTTGGGTCTCGCCTTTGATTATCACGGGCATTCCCACCCGGGCATAGTTCTCTTTCAGGTGGATGATGTCCTGGTCGCGCAGACGTATGCATCCCTCGCTGTCGCGTCCGGGCATCTTGTCCTCGTTGCCGGTGCTTCCGTGGATGCCAATGCCGTTGAACGGGGTTTCGAGACGCAGGAACCAGTGTCCGTAGCTCAGGATTGAACCGCGTCCGTCGCCGAAGTCGTGGTGCCAGTCACTGGCATCCTGAATTTGCTTGATGCTGAATGGCTTGCCTTCGGGCGACTCGGGTGTGCGCATGTCGCCGCTACCACCTTTCTGACCAAGTGCACGGCTCAGGCACACTGGGTAGCGGGCCACAAGCAGCGTGTCGCCACCCTCAACGGCATACACCTTGAGCCTCAGCTCTTTCTTAGATATCACGATAAACGTGTTGTCGCGGTTGTAGCCTTGGCCTGCGTCATAGACGAGGGCCGTGTCGGGGCGGAATCCCGATGTTGTTTTTGCGGCCGACGTGTCGGCTGCAAGCGACATATCGGTTGCCGTGGCCTCGGTGGCGGTGTCCTCGCCGTCGGAGTTTCCAGTACATCCCTTGACATTGTGTAGAGCCACTATTGCTGCTGCCAGAACGGCTGCGATGATGATTTTCTTTGATTTCATCTTAGGTGTGTTTTATGGGTTATTTTG
Organism: Bacteroides fragilis; assembly: GCA_963641805.1. Lineage (GTDB taxonomy): Bacteria > Bacteroidota > Bacteroidia > Bacteroidales > Muribaculaceae > Sodaliphilus. The sequence goes on along the minus strand of CAVIEK010000089.1, from coordinate 1,642 downwards.
CTTTTGCTGCTCTTTCCTCCCAAGGAAGTAGTCCTTGCTCCTCGGCCTTGATTATCACAGGCATTCCCACCCAGGCATAGTTCTCCTTCAGATGCGTGATGTCCTGGTCCCGCAGGCGTATGCAGCCCTCGCTCGCCCGGCCGGGTACCGAACTCTCGTTGCCGGTGCTTCCGTGGATGCCTATTCCGGAGTGTCCTGGGGTGAGCAGGCGCAGAAACCAGTTACCGTAGGCCAGGATGGCTCCGCGCCCGTCGCCGAAGTCATGCCGCCACGACTTCGAGTTCTCTACCGACACAATCTTAAAAGGCTTGCCTTCGGGCGACTCGGGTGTGCGCATGTCGCCACGGCGCTGTTTCTGTCCCTTGTTCTTGCTCAGGCAGGCGGGGTAGGTGTGCAGCAGAGTAGTGTCGCCTTTTTCGGCGCGATACACTTTAAGATTGAGGTCATGCTTCGAAATCACAATCAGCGTGTTGTGCGGTACAGCGGTTTTTGCCTGTGTCGGCTGTTTGGCGTGGACTCCGGCAGGTAGTACCATCAGTATTGCTGCCAATGCGCACGAGGCTATCTTTAGTGTGGTTTGTTGTCTCATCTTATTTTGGCTGTTTGTTGTGGCTTACTTGGCTATCGAGAATTGCTTTGAGATATACACGTTGTGGCCCTTGTAGCTCACATAGTAGAAATCATCGGTCTCGCCAATGTATTTGAGCACCTCTCCGAGGCGCGGGTGCACGTTTGTTCCGTCGGTGTAGGTGAGTGTGCCCGATGTGAGGCTTGGCTCGAGGCGCAGTCTCACTCCCTGGCCTGTCACCACCACTTTTGTGGGAGTGCCGCTCGCATAGTCATACTTGTCGGGCTCCGGCTCAGAGTAGTCCGATGCCTGGCTGCTGGCCGGTGTCTTGGCCGGATGGCTGACCACCACTGTGTCGTGCTTGACCACCGTGTCGGTGATGGCTGCATTTGCGGTCATCACTGGCTCGTCGGGGGTCCGGTCTTTGTCGCGGTTAAGCCAAATCACTGTCCCGGCCACAATCAGCGCTACGGCAACCACACCAGCCACTATTATCGCAATGTTGCCTCCGTTTCCTTTCTTGGGGGGGCTTGGGCGCGGAATATGTTGGTTGCCGAACCGGTTGTGGCGGAGGTGGGGGTGTGCGGTTTACTGGTGGTGGAACCTGGCCTGCCGGGGCTCCGCAATACGGGCAGAACTGCGAGCCGTCGTTAATCTCGTGTTGGCATGAGTTACATTTCATAAGCTTTGTGGCTTTTTTGTGTGGTTTGTGTCTTTTTTTGATTGGAGTCAGCCCCGTTTCGCTTGATGGGACTTTACGGTGGCGCGTGCCTTGCCGGTGTTTTGCAAATTTATCGAAATGCGTCAACCCGTGCAAATTTTTTTAAAAAATCAAATGAGCGCCAATTCATAAAGGCCGTTATGCGGTTTATGGTTTTTATGGTTTTGTTAAATAAGCTTCACCCTTTATGTGCTTGACATACTTCCATTGTGAATAATATCCTGCCGATGTGGAATTGTGTGGTTTCGTTTTTTCGTTTCGCTTATCGTGGCGGCATAAAAGGCTGATTTTGCTTCATTTCGAAAACATGTGTGTTTCGCAGGGAAAGGCAGGCATATTCACTTGGGGTAAAT
>CAVIEK010000088.1:0-9950 GCA_963641805.1 Bacteroides fragilis | reverse complement strand
CACTACATGAGACCGAACACAGACTAGGCAAGACAGCCATGCCCTGCCCCACTCCGCTATTAAGGCAATGCGAAAGGCAGCTTGGTGAATATTTTGCCGGGGGAAGACGCGACTTCGACCTGCCGATGCACCTGGCCGGCACTGACTTCCAACTGCAAGTATGGAAGGCTCTTACCCGAGTGCCGTATGGCACCACATGCGCCTACAAGGACATCGCCACCGCCATAGGGGCACCAGGCAAATCACGAGCCGTAGCCAATGCCATCAGACTCAATCCCATTGCGCTGATAGTGCCGTGCCATAGGGTGATAGGAAGCAATGGTAAGCTCACCGGCTACAGGGGCGGCATCTCAAACAAGCAGACGCTACTCACACTCGAGAGCTGCCACAAAGCCCCTATTGCCAAGTCGGCTGAAGACATAGTGCGACAATAACACGACAAGAGAAGCAAGCCCCGTTCCCTTACCAGTGTATTCACATATCGGCCAAGGAGACGGGGCTTGCTTTTATTGTGGTTATACCGGCGACCGCTATTCACCCTTGAAGGTGACGGTGCGGTTGTAGATATAGTTGGCAATGGTATAGACAACCATGGCGATGAGCATGACTATATTCTGGCCGGGCTTCTTCATGGGCAGCCAGTCGACGGTAAGATCTTTCATGCCCACCCCCTCGAGCAGAATCCAGCTGACAATGAGCTGCAGGCTAAGGCACAGCAGGAATCCCACCACAAAGGTTACGGCCTCGCGCTTGATGTTGCCTTTGGCCTTGAACACCCATGTGCGGTTCCACACAAAGCTATTGATGACACCGAGCACATATCCGGCCACGTTTGATATGCCATAGGGTAGGCCCATCCATGTGTTCATCAGATAAAAAACCACAAGGGTAATCAATGTGTTGAACACACCTATCACTCCGTATTTAAGCAGTTGTATGCCCGTAGCGAGGGCCTTGCTTTTGTCAATCTTCATCGCGCTATTGCTATAATCTCGATAATATAAGTGTAATTAAAGGTAAGCCACACATCATCATCCCTTCATGATTGGTGCCTGCCAATTGTGCTTCACCGCCAGATAGCGCACTATCACTACCAGAGCGGCGCAGGCGAGCTGCTGCTCAATGCTTGTGCCACCAGCCAAGCCTATCACCCAATAGAGCAAACCGCCCACAATGGGCACAGTGGCGTAAACCTCGCGGCGGAACACGAGCGGCTCCTCGTTGATGAAAATGTCGCGTAGCACGCCTCCCATGGCACCTGTGACGGTACCCATTATGATTGCCACCCACATGGGGAATCCCATCATGAGGGTCTTGTAGATGCCCACGTCGACAAACAGGCCGAGACCGAACGCGTCGAATATATAGAATGTGCCTTCTATCTTGACCAGTGATTTGCGGAACAGTATCACAACGCCTAAAGCTGCCACGGTGGCGATTCCATACCATGGATCGAGCATCCAAAACGGGTTGACTCCGAGAAACAGGTCTCGGGTAGTGCCACCGCCGATGGCGGTGATAAAGCCAACGCTATAGGCCCCAAACCAGTCAAACTTCTTGACTGCGGCCAGACGGATGCCACTGATTGCGTAGAACAGGGTCGCCACAATCTCGAGGACATACTCAAAGGTGTCCATTACCTCCATAATACAGGATAAATATATTAATGTTTCAGACTGTTGTGACTGTAGATCAAGGGTGAGCTCCACATCGACCGGCACTGGCTTTTGCGGCAGCGCAACATTTTATCACGTTGCAAAGATAGTCATTATAGCAATGAGGCACAAAAAATGACGGCTCTATGTTTGTTTATTTTACCATAAGCATGCAGCAAGAATATCTGCCCGTCGGAGTGTGACGGCAGTATGCCGACTACTTCAAACGGCTTGGCTCCGATATCGTTTCTGCATTGATTTACTGCACAATGAGTCACGACATTCTGTGTTTTCGGCATATTTCGCATCATATTACACGAAAAAATGCACCATGCGGCTTGCGTAGTTCGAAAAAAAGCAATAACTTTGCACTCGCAAAACGGAAATGGCGGGATAGCTCAGTCGGTTAGAGCGTCGGATTCATAACCCGGAGGTCCTGAGTTCAATTCTCAGTCCCGCTACACGTTTAAAGGAGATACAACAGTGGTTGCGTCTCCTTTTTTCATGCACATGGCCCTACTGCCCGCCTATGTAGCCAATGACTCATGACCCGAAAAAGAGACGCCCAGACAAGAAAGACACCCATGGACCCAAACAGTCAAAAGCCCTACACTCAGCACCCATAGGGCCACAAACTTGATATTTTGACACGCGGCATGGGCGGCCTTTGCCATTTTTTTTCTACTTTTGCCACCATGATAAAAGGTTTGGTGATAAAAAACACAGGCAGTTGGTATGAAGTGCGCACCCCCGGGGGCAGCACAGTGAGTTGCAAAATCAAGGGTAACCTGCGGCTGAAAGGCTACCGGTGCACCAATCCAGTGGCCGTGGGCGATGAGGTGACGCTCGATCCCAAGCCCGACGGCACAGCTTTCATTACGGGCATCGGCACACGCCGCAACTACATCATCCGCCGGGCAAGCAACCTGAGCAAAGAATTCCAAATCATAGCGGCCAACGTCGACCAGGCCATGCTGGTGGTAACACTTGCCAACCCAGTGACCAACACCACATTCATCGACCGCTTCCTGGCCACGGCAATGGCCTACAACGTGCCGGCAGTGATTGTAATCAACAAGACCGACCTTCTCGGCGCTGCCGACGACAAAGAGCTGCTCGAGGCGCTGTCATATCTCTACAGGTCGATTGGCTACACGGTGATACCCACATCGACAATTACAGGCGATGGCATGGACGAGATGAGAGACGCCTTGGCGGGGAAAACCTCGCTGCTGTCGGGAAACTCAGGAGTAGGCAAGACTTCAATAATCAACACGTTGATACCCGATGCCCGGTTACGCGTTGGCGACGTGTCGCAAGCACACCACACAGGTATGCACACCACCACATTCAGCGAGATGCTCGACCTCCCAGACGGAGGATGCATCATTGACACCCCCGGAGTGAAAGGCTTTGGCACTATCGACTTTGAGCGGACACAGGTCGCGCATTACTTCCCCGAGATATTCAAGGAGTCGGAAGGATGCCGTTACAACAACTGCACACACACCCACGAACCGCACTGCGCCGTGCGCCAGGCAGTGGAAGAGAGCCGCATCAGCCAGTCTCGCTACGCAAGCTACCTGAGCATAATGGGTGACGAGGAAAACGACAAGTACCGGAAGCCATTCTGAGGCCACTGCCGTCACCTTGCGGCCGCCAGCCTCGTGGCCACCATATGCCATGTGACACAACGGCACATACGGGCCACCTCCCGCTAGGGAAACACGTTGTGGAAAATTGTAGAAATTTTTACTGCCACATGCCAACATTTTCACGTTTTGCTTCAATAATCAGTATTTTTTTAGTACTTTTGTGAAAATTTGAAGTGGAATGGCTACTGCTCTACAAGATACATTGGCACGCATTTCCGGCAAAGCATGCGTTTTGCTTGAAAAGTATTATGCCTTGCTCGACGAGAAAGCAGACCTTGAGGCAGAAAACGCACAGTTACGGGCCGACAACGACCAGTTGCGCCGAACTGTGGACCAGTTACAATCTGACAATGACTACCTGAAGATGGCACGAGCCATTGTGCCCGACACAGAAGGACTAGCCGAGAGCAAAGCCGTCATTTCAAAATTAGTGCGGGACATCGACAAGTGCATATCCCAACTCAACAGCTAAGATGGCACGAGCACACAGCAACAGATATGGCAACAGGCGACTCTAAAATAAACATAACAGTCAGTTTAGCAGATGTGAAGCAGATACCGCTGAGCATCAATCCGGCCGACGAGAAGGAATACCGCAAAGCCGAGAATCTGGTGAACGCATTGTGGAACCAGTGGGTGAGGCTATTTGACGGCACAGCCACTTCGCAAGAAGTGATGGCCAGGGTGGCATTCCAGTTTGCACGCCTTTATCTGCAAGCTTATGAGGAAAACACTAAAGTCGGTGACTACTTGAAGGATTTTGAGCGAAAACTCGACGAGATAGTTGTGAAAGTTTGACCACAGGCAAGCGCGCAACACCCAGCGACAATAGCACGAAACAAAAACCAAACAGCAACAAAGACAAAGAGAGAAATAAGGTTCCTGCACTACCTGAATCGGATGTCGGCACAAGCGGTCGACCACGACACGGCGCCCCACGGCTATGGAAAAAACAAGAGCGTGCGTGCCCACCGATTCGGAGGAGTGCTTTTTTATTTATAATAAATTATTTTAACACAGACAATGATAATCATTTGTACGCTAACCGCAATTGTCTGCCTTCTGGCCGGCATTACGATTACCCTTGTGGTGACACGCCGCAACGCCAAGTCGCAGGCCAACACCATAATCGAGAAAGCAAAACTTGAGGCCGAGGTGCTGAAAAACAACGAAGTGCTGAAAGGCAAGGAAGCCGGACTGGCAATAAAGAGTGAAAGTGAGAAGCAGGCAAACTCACGCCTGGCCAAGGTGCAATCGAGCGAGGCAAAACTGCGCCAGCGCGAGATCCAGCTCAACCAGCAGCAACAGGAAGTGCAGCGCAAGCGCTCAGAGAACGACGCGATGAAAGTGAACCTCGACAACCAGGCGAGCGTGATTGAAGACCGCCGCAAAGAGGTGGACAAGATGGAAAAGAGTGTGCGCGAGACGCTGGAGCACGTGAGCGGACTCTCGGCCGAAGAGGCCAAAGAGAAACTGGTGGAGTCGCTCAAAGACGAAGCCAAGACCGCGGCACAATCATATATCAACGACATCATGGACGACGCAAAGCTCACGGCCAACAAAGAGGCCAAGCGCATCGTGGTGACAACGATACAACGCGTGGCAACCGAGACGGCAATCGAGAATGCCGTGACAGTATTCCACATCGACAACGACGAGATCAAGGGCCGCATCATAGGCCGTGAGGGCCGCAACATACGCGCTCTTGAGGCCGCCACCGGAGTTGAGATCATAGTCGATGACACCCCCGAGGCCATCGTACTCTCAGGGTTCGACCCCGTGCGCCGCGAGATTGCCCGCCTTGCACTGCACCAGCTTGTGGCCGACGGCCGCATACACCCCGCCCGCATCGAGGAAGTGGTGGCAAAGGTGAAGAAGCAAGTGGAAGACGAGGTGATAGAGACCGGAAAGCGCACCGCCATCGACATGGGCATACACGGCCTGCATCCCGAGCTGATACGCCTCATAGGCAAGATGAAATACCGCTCGAGCTATGGCCAGAACCTGCTGCAACACTCACGCGAGACAGCCAATCTGTGCGCAACCATGGCAAGCGAGCTTGGTCTTAACCCCAAGAAAGCGCGCCGCGCCGGACTGCTCCACGACATCGGCAAAGTGCCCGATGACGAGCCCGAATTGCCGCACGCACTGCTGGGCATGAAACTTGCCGAAAAATACAAGGAAAAAGCCGACATCTGCAATGCAATAGGCGCACACCACGACGAAGAAGAGGCCACAAGCATGTATGCCCCGATCGTGCAAGTGTGCGACGCCATATCGGGCGCACGTCCTGGCGCACGCCGTGAGGTGGTGGAAGCCTACATCAAGCGACTCAACGACCTTGAGCGTCTGGCCCTGTCGTATCCCGGCGTGGTCAAGACCTATGCCATCCAGGCAGGCCGCGAGCTGCGCGTGATTGTGGGTGCCGACAAAATAAGCGATGCCGAGACCGAAAAGCTGTCGAACGAAATAGCACAAAAGATTCAAGATGAGTTGACCTATCCGGGACAGGTGCGCATCACCGTGATTCGCGAGACCCGTGCCGTAAGCTTTGCCAAGTAACTAAAACGGCACGACAACAATGAACAACGGACAAGAAAAAGACAACAACAAGAAGGCCATGCGCATCGACCCCGGCACTCAGGCCGGATGCGTTGACTGCTCGAAGCAATGTTGCGAAAGCGGCTGCCACGGTGAAGACGCACGATGCAAGCTCAACGCCTATGACTGGCTGAGCGACATTCCGGGTAGCGGCAATGACTTCGACATAGTGGAAGTGCATTTCAAGAACACCCGCAAGGGATTCTACCGCAACAGTGCCCACCTGCCGCTTCAAGTGGGCGACATGGTGGCGGTCGAGGCCAATCCCGGGCACGACATAGGCCGAGTGTCGATGATGGGCCGCCTGGTGAAGCTGCAGATGCGCCGAGCCAATCTGCGCCCCGACTTCGAGATACTGCGTGTGTTCCGCAAAGCAAAAACCACCGACCTCGAGCGCTATGAGGAGGCCAAGGCCAAAGAAGTGGACACCATGATACGCTCACGCAAAATCGCAGCCGACCTGAATCTGAAAATGAAGATCGGTGACGTGGAGTATCAGGGCGACGGCAACAAGGCCATTTTCTACTACATTGCCGATGAACGCGTCGACTTCCGCCAGCTCATCAAGGTGCTCGCCGACGTGTTCAAGATAAGGGTAGAGATGAAACAGATAGGGGCACGCCAAGAAGCCGGCCGCATAGGCGGAATCGGCCCTTGCGGACGGCCGTTGTGCTGTGCGAGCTGGATGACCAACTTTGTATCGGTAGCCACAAGCGCCGCACGATTCCAGGACATATCGCTCAATCCGCAAAAGCTTGCAGGACAATGCGCCAAGCTGAAGTGCTGCATCAACTTTGAGGTCGACGGCTATGTGGAAGCCACCAAGAAGCTGCCCCCGCGCGATGTGCCTCTTGAGACAAAGGACAACACCTATTTCCACTTCAAGACCGACATTTTCAAAAAAGAGCTCACCTACTCTACCGACAAGCAGATACCGGCCAACCTGGTAACCATAAAGGCCTCAAGGGTGTTTGAGGTGATTACGCTCAACAAAAACGGAGTGAAGCCCGACAAGCTCCTACCCGACGGAGAGGAGCAAGCAGCCGAACGCAAGGCTTTCGGTGACATCATTGGGCAAGACAGCATCAGCCGGTTTGACAAGAAGAAAAAGAAAAAAAGCCGCAACGGCAGCGGACAGCAACGCTCCGACCGGCCGAAGCAAGGCGCAAAGAACAAGCCAGCCGACGGAAACGAACAGCCAAAGCCCAACAACCGCCAAAACCCCAAGAGGGCAAACGGCGGAGGCCAGCAACGTCATGACGGCAACAACAAGCAAAGCCAACAGCAAGCCCTACAGGAGCAGCAAAGCGAGCAACGGAACCAACGCCAGCAACGGCAACGCGGCAACAGGAGACCACAACGCAGTAATGACAACAATCAGCAAAACGGCAGCAAGCCTCGCAACGACAAGCAGGCGGCCAACGGCAACAAAGGCGACGGCCAACAACCTAAACAATAGCCCGCGGCCGATGTCGGCATTGCGGCTACTGTCAGCAACACTACTAATGATGATATGCTTAGGCGCCTGTGCGCCCAAGCATTCTTCATATAGCACATTCAAGGCCATTCCTGCCGAGGGGTGGAACAAGACACTCGTGCTCAGGTTCATGCCATCGTTTGCCGACTCGGCGCAACTCTATGATGTGAGCCTTGCAATACGCCACACCAACAACTACGAATTCAGCAACCTAAATCTTGCTGTCGACATCATAGGCGACAGCGGGAAAATCACCCGAAAGGCCGTCGATTTCAAAGTAGCCGACAACTACGGAAACTGGCTCGGCTCGGGATTCGGTGCCCTGTACCAGTGCAGCAGCGTCATTGCCACAGGGGTGCGCCCCGACCAAATGAAAGGCATCGTGGTGTGGCAAACGATGAGAGGCCGTGACGTGATTCACAACGTGGTTGACGTGGGCATCACCGTCTCACCTACAACAAACGGCAACTGAGCGGCACAAAAAACGGGAATTTCCAAACCGGGATAAGAGGACAAGATGAATACAGATTTCAAGTATACCGACTCTATAATATTCGACATGGATGGAACGCTATGGGACGCTACCGACAGCTACGCAGCCGTGTGGAATGCCACTCTTGGACACTTCGGGTCGACAGCAAGACTCACCCGCAACGAACTTGTGCCCTACATGGGGCTATCGCTCGCCGACATACTCGAGCACGTGCTGAGCACCGAGACGGGACTCGACCGCAAAGCGTTTGTCGCCGACTTGGCAAAAACCGAGGAAGAGATGATGCCAAAGCTTGGAGGCAAGCCATACGACGGGCTGGCCGATGGCATAAGGAGGCTAAGCCAGCACTACAGGTTGTTTATGGTGAGCAACTGCAGCCGCAACGGGCTGCGCAACTTCGGGAACTTCACAGGCACAGCGTCGTTCTTTGACGACACCATCACATTTGGCGAGAATCCGGTACCCAAAAGCGAGAATATCAGGCTACTGATTGAGCGGCACCGCCTCAAGCTACCGGTGTATGTAGGCGACACCCAGGCCGACTGCGACCAAGCCCACAAGGCCGGAATTGCATTCGGCTTTGCCGGCTACGGGTTCGGATCATGCACCGATGCCGAAGTGGAGTTCAAATCGTTGCAGCAGGCAATCGACTTTTTTATGGAATTAAAGGCTAAATAACACACTAAAGCGACATGAAACAGAAAAATGCATTTATCCCCGTAGGCTGGGAAGAAGAAATCAAACTGCGGCTAAGCCGCATAAGCGACGCACTGTCGCGGGCCGGAATAGATGCCATACTCATTGCCGACAATGCCAACCTGTATTACACATCGGGACGCGTGTTTGCCGGATACACCTATGTAGAGGCCACTGGACAGGCAAGATTCTACGTGCGCCGCCCAGTGGGGCTTGAGGGCGAGCTGGTGACCTACATACGCAAGCCCGAGCAGATTGCCGAGACGCTGACAACAACGCCATCGAAACTTGCCTTACTCTATGATTCGCTGACTGTGGCCGACCATAACCGACTGTGCAAGGCGTTTGCCGGAAGCGAAATAGTGGACGGGACACAACTCATGCGCGGCGTACGTGCCATAAAGACACCTTTCGAGCAAGAGCTTCTCAAGGCCGACGGCATCCACCATGTGGAGGCCTACAACAGAATTCCCAAGGTGTTTCGTGAGGGAATGAGCGACATTGAGCTGCAGATAGAGATTGAGCACCTGCTCAGGAGTGAGGGCTGCCTGGGACTATTCAGGGTGCACGGGCAGTCAATGGAACTGTTCATGGCCAACGTGCTTTGTGGAGCAAACGCCGACAACGCCACCCCATACGACTTTGCCATGGGTGGTGCCGGGCTCGATCCATCAATCCCGGTGGGCGCCAACGGCACCATAATTGAACCCGGGATGACGGTGATGGTGGATGCTTGCGGCAACTTCAACGGCTATATGACCGACATGACCAGATGCTTCTACTTTGGGCGACTCAACGAGACCGCAGCCCGCGCCCACGAGACTTCAGTAGCCATTCACCGCCGTCTTGCAGCCGAATGCCATGCCGGCACAGAGGCAAAGGAGCTCTACAATACGGCAGCAGCGATGGCAGAAGAGGCCGGACTCGCCGACTACTTTATGGGCCATCACCAAAAGGCAGGGTTTGTGGGACACGGCCTCGGCATTGAAATCAACGAGGCCCCCGTGCTCGCTCCACGCAGCCGCGACGTGCTCGCTGAAGGCCATGTGATAGCGATTGAGCCAAAATTTGTGATTCCAGGCGCTGGCGCAGTGGGAATTGAAAACACCTACATCGTGCGGGCCGACCACCTGGAATGCATCACACAGGCAAAAGAGGAACTGATTGAGCTCTAACAAGCTCATTTACCTACCACAAAAAAGGAATCATGCACCGGCCAGCCATGTCACGACTAGCCGGTGCTTAATTTTGCGCAAAGGCTCAACTTGACGATGAATGCGTTTTTTGGGGAGAGAGAGGCACATAATAGCGGCATCACTACCTACAATTGTTTTTTTGATAACAAAACGGTAAAATTATGCGCAATATTTTGT
>CAVIEK010000087.1:0-9979 GCA_963641805.1 Bacteroides fragilis | reverse complement strand
GGAATAGGGAATTATTGAAATGTTTTTCAACTTTTGAGGTTTCGAAATCACCTGTTTTTGTAATTCACAGGTTGCAATCACACTCAAGCATTCGGGCCATAGTAAATAGTGCTACAGTTTTCGGGCCGGAGAATCTCCCTTGCCGCATGCAACACGTCGTCGGGGGTAAGCGAACGATAGTGCTCTATTTCTTGATTGATTCCAGCAACCGACGACAACAACTCATATTCACACATCCTCACAGCCTTCTCGGCATAGGCAATGTTGTCGAATAGGAATGTTGATGCATATTTGTTTGCACATTTGGTCACTTCGTGTTCTGTGACTCCGAAATTCAACAATTTGTCTATCTCATGGTCGATTGCGTCAGATGCTTGTTGCCAGTCCACTCCAGGAGTCAGGCGCCCTTTTATATAAAAAAGCCCGGGATCGAAGTAGCCCGAAACAGAGGCATCAATGTCGATAAACAAGCCACTGCCCATAAGCAGGTTACGATACAAGCGTGACGACTTTCCGTTCGACAGGATGTCGCTTAACATGTCGCTGGCACGATATCCGGTCTCTCCACGCCCACACATGTGGTAGGCCCTGACAATCATGTCGTGAGACACATCTCTTGATGCTTTTGCCATTCGGGGGGCCAATTGAGGAGGTTCTTTTGTATAATGGCATTTTGCATTGCCATGCGGGGTGATGTCGCCAAACCACTTCTCGGCCAGCTTGAGCACATTGTCAAACCTCACATTTCCCGATACGCATAACACAAGGCGATCAACCGAATAATTCGATTCAAAAAAGTTCCTAACATCGGCAGTAGTGACTTTTGCAATATCATCGAGTCGAAGGCCTATGGTTGGCCATCGATATGGGTGGGCGGAATAGGCCGTCTCGTGAATCAAATGCCAAATGTCACCATAAGGCTGATTCAAGCAACGTTGCTTAAACTCCTCCATCACCACACTCTTCTGCAACTCCACGCTTGCATCATCAAGGCTCGGGTTGAGTAAGCGGTCACTTTCAAGCCAAAATGCAGTTTCCAGATTATGTGCGGGAAGCACATCATAATAGTTGGTGACGTCGCAACTTGTCCAAGCGTTGCTCTCGCCTCCCGCCTTCTGCAGAGGAGCATCAAACGACGGAGCATTGAGGGAGCCCGTAAACATCAAGTGCTCCATCAAGTGTGCCAAACCGGTGAGACATGGCTTCTCGTCGCGAGAGCCCACGTCATAAAGCAGATTGACGGCCACCATGCGCGTGGATGCGTCGTAATGGTGCAATAGCCTCAACCCATTGGCCAACTTACAAGACTCAACTTGAATCATCTTCGGTATAGGAGCGTCTCCTTTTGATTGTGGTTTAGCACCAGGGGGTGGGTGGTTATTTGTTGAGCACATGCGCCTTGACTATGCGCACATCGTTAACCGGGCGATCATTCTTCCCGGTTGCCACATTCTGGATCTTATCAATCACATCCATACCGTCAACAACCTCTCCAAACACAGTGTAAGAGCCATCGAGATGCGGTGTGCCACCCACTGTGGTATAGGCCTCACGCTGCTCGGAAGTGAACATGAACGGTTTTTGGGCATAAGTGGCCTCTGTGGTGGCAATGAGGGTGTCTTGCAGTTCCTTTAAGCCAATGCTGTCTTTCTTGTGGCGCAAGATCATAATCTTCTTTCTGTTCTCGCTCACCAGCTTGTTGAAGATTTCGTTTTTCCTCATGTCGGCCATCCGCTGCTCCATTTGTTGCAACTGTTGCTGAGAATACACATTGCCGGTCACTATATAGAATTGCGAGCCACTGCTTCTGCGTTCCGGATTCACCTCATCGCCGGTGCGGGCGGCAGCCAATGCGCCACTCTTGTGGAAATATTCGGGATAAACGATCTCGGCAGGCAAAGTGTAACCCGGATCTCCGGCCCCGAGCAGGGAGTCGGCAGTGGCATTCTTTGAGTTACCGTCACCTGTCTGCACCATGAAATCCTTGATTACCCGATGGAAAAGCACACCATCGTAGTAGCCGCCATTCACCAGCTTTATAAAGTTGTCGCGATGCTGTGAAGTGCTGTCGTAAAGCGCTACCACTACGTTTCCTAAAGAGGTTTCCAACTCAACCTTCACACAGTTATTCAATTTGTTGTTATTTGATGCCATGTTACTGTTTTGACCTGTCATTGAACACGACAAAGCCGATAGGATTATGGCCACCACAGTGACACAGCGGTTTATAAAAGTCATTCTTATCAAATTCGTTTGTCATTATTCGGCAAGTCACATACCCGCCGGAAATTGTCGTCTTTGGCGCTTAGCTCCTCGGCATGCTCCTTATAGTCGGCTCCCCAGATTGAAGCGACAAGATCGCCCAGATAGACGTGCTCCCGGTCTTTGTCGATAGCGGTCTTCACAAGTCGGCTCACCTCATCGGCATATTTTGAGGCATTTATGGCATTAAGGTAACGGGCTGTGCTGACCACGAACTGCCCAGTCTTGTCGACCGCTATTATTCTGTCGACCAATTCAGGCATTATGCTGTCGCTTGTTCCTATATTGTTCACAATATATTCATAAGTCAATAAGCCATTGGGGTCTTTTTCTAATTTCTTCATCAAAGCTTCGTCCATAATCTAATACTCTTCTAATGTTTACATCAAAAATCCACGTCAGTCATTTCTGAAACGACGTAACAAAGGTAATAAAATTTATTGTCACACTGTGAAAAATTGTAATTAATTAGCATTGACATCGCCGGAAAACAAACGGTTTGGCAAATGTCACACATCGCCAAACCGTTATATATCAGCAATCACGGCCATTAACGGCCCATTGCTTTATTTTTCAAACATCTTTCTCCTCTAAGCCGTAGTGTTTCTTCTTGTCGAGAAGGAACAACAAGAAGGCCACCACGACGGCTGCTACACCAAATCCGGTGAACACCCACATTGCGTTAGTGAAATCGGACTGGCCGTCGACCATGCTGTTTTGAAGCACATTACCAATGAGAATGGGCACCATGGTAAGGCCAATGTTTTGAATCCAGAATATTATCGCATAAGCCGATCCCAATTCCTTCATAGGGATTATTTTGGGCACCGATGGCCACATGGCACTGGGCACGAGCGAGAAAGCTATACCCAATAGCACCGTGAGAGCTATAGCAAATGCCACGGTATTGAAAATAGGCAAAGCAAAGAACAGGTGAACGCAAACCAGCATCACCGAACCGATTATCATAAGCGTGGCACCCTTACCAATGCGATCATAGACGATACCGAAAATCGGGGTAAGGATGATTGTGCCGAACGGCAGAATAGATGGTATGAATCCAGACAACGCCGGATCTACGCCATATTTCGTTTCCATGAGTTTTGCGGCAAACTTCAAGAACGGGAACACGCCCGAATAGAAAAGCAAGCACAAGATGGTGATGAGCCAAAATCCCGGATTGGAAAAGATGTCCTTAAGATCGGAAAGGTGGAAACCCTCATCATCGGCTTTTGTCTCCTCTTCACCCGTCGCTGAGGCACGCTTGTTAGCCTCAATCGATTTATCAAGTTTTGAATCCATCACACAGTAAACAAGAAACGCCAGAAGTCCTATACACAGGCAGACGGAGCCGAACAGAATCGGCGATGACAATTCATAGTGTTCGGCAATCCATGGGCTAAGCCCCAATGCGGCAGCTGTACCGAGACGGGCCATACCCACTTGGATTCCCATCGCCAAGGCCAGACCGTGGCCTGTGAACCATTTAGTGAGTACCTTTGAGACCGTAATACCACATATCTCACATCCTACGCCGAAAATGCTGAATCCCAAACCGGCGTAAAGGACCTGCACCTTCACTTGACCAGAAAGACCGAAAAACGATGCTATGCCCGGCACATCAACCGTAGGTACGGGTGACACATATTTTATGGCATAAAATTTCAACGATGCACCTACAACCATCAGCACACACGACAGCACACCAGTGAAGCGGATGCCCAACTTGTCGAGTATAAGGCCGCCAAAGAAAAGCATCAGCAGATACACATTAATAATACCATAAGAACCTGCAAAGAATCCGTATTCCGATCCAGTCCACCCCATGCCTCCAGATGCTATCGATTTTTCAAGCATACTTTCGAGTGGCGAAGCCACATCGGTAATAAAATAACCCATCATCATGGTAAATGCCACAATGAACATCGCAATCCAGCGCATAGCTGCCGAATCGTTAAGCTGCTTTCTAATAATTTCAGTCATTACTGTTAGTGTTATAGTGCGATTTTTGATTGCAAAGTTAAGCAATTTCGCTCTCAAAACAGCAGTTTTATTTAAAAACCTGACAATTCATGGCATAATGATTGGGGCGAAGTGATTCTGACTTAGACAAAAAAATAAAATCATCAATCGAAAAAAAAGCAGCAATCTTACCTACCATTACGAATAATGCAGTAACTTTGTTATACCATCATGTCATCGCTTTTTTTGACAATACGATGACACCGACACCATACTTTTTTTATATAATGCGTCCTCTACCCGACCGCAAAACCGCAATTATCGGGATATCAGGGCATGATTACAATGAAATTCTGCTTCCATATAAATTACCGGACTAATCCGGGTGAGAGTCTCGCCATTGATTGCCGCTTTGACGGTAATACAATCCAAGTGATTCCGATGCACACCAACGACGGCATTAATTGGATTGCCAATGCCGACGTGGAGACCGGGCAGTCGAGCGTCATCAACTATCATTACCGTGTAGTGAACGAGGCGGGAGAAACCGTCCGCACCGAATGGCACTTAGTGCCTCACATGTGCAGAGCGACAGGCGTTGCCACTCATCTGCACGACTTGTGGCATGACCCATCAGACCACAGCCCTCTATACTCATCGGCTTTTACCGATTGTCTTTTCAGACGGGATTCTAGGCCTTTGCCCAACTCCGAGCACCATTTTCACACAATTCTCACAGTGATGTCGGCTCAAGCAGCACCCGGCAAGAGCCTCCGCCTAGTTGGCTCCCCAGATGCTTTGGGCGGGTGGAATCCGTCAAATGGACTGGCTATGCACGAAATTGGCCCCGGATTGTGGCAAATAGGTATCAATTCCTGTAATTTGCCACATGAGTTTGAGTTCAAGTTTGTAGCCATGTCCGCCGACGGGAACTGCGTTTGGGAAAACGGCGACAACCGCAGAATTGCATTTCTACCGTCATCACCCCATGAGACAACAATAATCGAACTTAGAGAAGCAACATTCAGCGACCGTATGCCGCGCGTTGCCGGCACTGTAGTCCCTGTGTTCTCATTGCGCAGCCAAGGGGGATTCGGTGTGGGTGATTTCGGTGATTTGAAAATGATGATCGACTGGGTATCGATGACCGGACAACACGCCCTGCAGATTTTACCAGTCAACGACACCACTATTAGCCACACCTGGACCGACTCTTACCCGTATAACAGCATCAGCATTTATGCCTTGCATCCGCAATATGTCGACTTGCGCCAACTCCCCTCACTGAAAGACAAGGCAAAGCACCTATATTATGAGGATATGAGAATGGAGTTGAACTCACTGCCACAAATTGACTACGAGCAAGTGAACAAAGCAAAAATCGGATATTTGCGGGATGTGTACCACCAAATTAAATCAAGTGTGTGCCGCCGGGCGACATACAAGCAGTTTGTCAAGGCAAATGGATACTGGCTGGAGCCATACGCGCGCTATTGTCACAACCGAGACAAATGCGGGACAACAGATTTCTCGAAATGGACCGACAACGGCAATTCGGCCGATGATGGCGACATCAAGTTTTGGTATTTTGTGCAATATGTCCTTGACCAGCAACTGAAATCAGCACACGATTATGCGAGAAGCAAAAAAGTGATTCTAAAAGGCGACATTCCCATTGGCATAAGCCGCAATGGCGTGGAAGCCTGGATAGAACCTAGATATTTCAACCTTAACAGTCAGGCGGGAGCCCCTCCCGACGCGTTCTCTACCGATGGACAAAATTGGGGCTTCCCCACCTATAATTGGACCGAGATGAAGTCGGACGGTTACAACTGGTGGCAACGGAGATTCACGAAAATGAGTGAATACTTTGATGCCTACCGCATCGATCACATACTTGGCTTCTTCAGAATATGGGACATCCCTGCCGACTCGGTGACAGGACTCTTAGGACAGTTCTCACCGTCGCTCGGAATGAACAAAGAGGAGATTGAGACATACGGCTTCGATTTCGACGAGCAGCGCTTTTGCGATCCCTATGTCACCGATGAGATTGCCGATAGGTTATTAGGCACATGGGCCGATGAAGCAAAGGCCAGATATATGGTCAGTAACGGCGACGGCACCTACTCGCTCATTCCCAAATACTCCACACAAAGGGCAATAGAGAGAGACTTGAACGGCGACGACAACAGGAGTCGCGCTATAAAGAAAGGCATGTATGCAATAATAAGCAATGTGATCTTTGTGCGCGACCGGAGGGTAGCGGACCTATACCATCCACGCATCGCCCTACAGAAAACCCTTAGCTACGACATGCTCAGCGACGACCTGACAAAGCAAGCACTCGACCGCCTGCACAACGACTATTTTTACCATCGCCACAACCGATTCTGGCAACAAGAAGCCATGCAGAAGTTACCTGCACTCACGCAATGCACGCGCATGCTCACATGCGCCGAAGACCTCGGTATGGTGCCTGATTGTGTCCCACAAGTGATGAATAGCTTGAAGATACTCACGCTCGAGATACAACGTATGCCCAAGAAATATGGATATGAGTTCAGCAATTTGGCCGAAAACCCGTATTTGTCGGTCAGCACGATTTCCACTCACGACATGTCAACTCTGCGCCAATGGTGGGACGAAGACCCGTCGGCCGCACAACGATATTACAATAATGTGTTGCGACACAACGGCGACGCACCTCATCCATTACCGCCACACGTGGCGGGTGAAATCGTGTCGGCCCACCTTGCCAGTCCGTCGATGCTGTGTATGCTCTCGCTGCAAGACTGGTTGGCCATCGACCAAGACATGCGTAATCCAGATGCCAATACCGAGCGCATCAACGACCCGGCAAACCCGCACCATTATTGGAGATGGAGAATGCACCTGACCATAGAGAATCTTAAAGCAAGCACAAGACTCAACGAAAATATCCAAGCTATGATAGAGTCAAACGGGCGCCGTCTATAACATTAGTTTTTTCATGGAAAATTATACCACTTAATAAAAAGCTCTTACTACAATGATTAAAAAAACATTTCTAAGCTTGTTGTCATTTCTGCCACTTATCTCAGCAGGACAGACAGTGAAATCGCCCAACGGAAACATTGCGGTTAGTTTCTCTCTCGATAACGGGCGTCCAACCTACGAGATGACCTACAAGCAGCATGAGGTGGTCAAGCCTAGCCACCTTGGACTTGAACTCGACAAGAACAAGCATGCCAGCAAAAAATTCAAAGAGACCAACCTCATGGACGGCTTTGTGATAAAGGACACGCAGACAAGCACATTCGACGAGACATGGAAGCCCGTGTGGGGAGAGACATCTACCATCCGCAACCACTATAACGAACTGGCTGTCACACTTAACCAACCAAGTTCAAAACGCGATATCATAATCCGTTTCAGGATTTATGACGACGGTATGGGACTACGCTATGAGTTTCCACAACAGAAATCGCTCAACTATTTTATAATCAAGGAAGAGCACACCCAGTTTGCCATGACAGGTGACCACATTGCATGGTGGCTTCCTGGCGATTACGACACACAGGAATATGAGACCGTAGAGTCGCGCCTGTCTGAAATCAGGGGCAAAATGAAAGCAGCCATCACAGGTAACGCCTCACAGACCCAATTTTCGCCGACAGGAGTGCAGACATCTCTTCAGTTGAAAACCGACGACGGACTATATATCAACATTCATGAAGCAGCCTGCGTGAATTATGCCACCATGCACCTCAATCTCGACGACAAGAACTTTGTGTTTGAGTCATGGCTGACTCCAGATGCCCAAGGACTGAAAGGCTTCATGCAGACGCCTGCCACTACCCCATGGCGCACGGTTATTGTGAGCGACGACGCACGCGACATGCTGTCATCTAACCTCATCCTCAACCTTAACGAGCCCTGCAAGATTGAAGACACATCGTGGATTCATCCCACAAAATACTGCGGTGTGTGGTGGGAAATGATTGTGCGCAACAAGACTTGGCGCTACACCGATGAGCTTCCCTCAGTGCGACTTGGCGTCACCGACTACACCAAGACAAAGCCCAATGGCCGGCATGGAGCTACAAATGAGGAAGTACGCAAATATATCGACTTTGCAGCCAAGAACGGTCTCGACCAAGTACTTGTGGAAGGATGGAACGAAGGTTGGGAAGACTGGAGCGGCAAAATGAAGTTCGACGTGTTTGACTTCCTCACCCCTTACCCCGACTTCGATATAAAGGCGCTCAACGACTATGCCCACAGTAAAGGCGTGAAACTGATGATGCACCACGAGACGTCGGCATCGACCATCAACTATGAGCGCTACCTCGAAAAAGCATACACCCTTATGAACCAATATGGCTACGATGCCGTGAAAAGCGGCTATGTGGGCGACATCATTCCTCGCGGCGAGCACCACTATAGTCAGACGCTCAACAACCACTACCTGTATTGCGTGACCGAGGCCGCCAAGCATCACATCATGGTCAACGCACATGAGGCCACCCGCCCCACCGGACTGTGCCGCACTTGGCCTAACCTGGTGGGCAATGAGAGCGCACGAGGAACCGAATACGAGGCCTTCGGCGGAAGCGAACCATACCACACAGTGATTCTTCCGTTCACCCGCTTGCAAGGAGGCCCTATGGACTACACTCCCGGCATCCTCGAGACACAACTCTCAACCTGGAGCAAAAACAAGAACTACGTCCACACCACCCTTGTAGGACAGCTTGCCCTTTATCTGACCATGTATAGCCCACTTCAAATGGCAGCCGACCTACCCGACAATTACGTGAAGTATGACGATGCGTTCCAGTTCATACGCGACGTGGCCGTCGACTGGGACGACTCCCGATACCTTGAGGCTGAGCCGGCCCGCTACATCACAGTGGCGCGCAAGGCCAAAGGCACCGACAACTGGTTTGTAGGCGGAAAATGCGACGCTCACGGCCACGAGTCGACTATCAAATTCGACTTCCTTGACAGCGGCAAGAAATATGAGTGCACCATCTACAGCGACGGTAAAGACGCCGACTATGAGAGCAACCCCAAGTCGTATGTGATTAAGAAGCGTACCATAAAGAAAGGCGACGTGATCAAGATTAAGCAAGCCCGCGGCGGAGGCTTTGCCATGTCATTATTTGCAAAATAAGCCACTGCACCAATACTGTCGGCCCCAGTGCACCTCGCTTGTGGACTCTACGGATGGAGCGAAAATTGCAACTATGCTGATTTTTTCAGGGAATAATTTGGAGAAAACATCGTACTGCATTACCTTTGCGCCACTTATCAAAAGAAATGCACTGGGGCTGATTTGGCTTTGACAGCGTGTAGAGGTGATAAGTAAGCATGCAGAGTGATGATGGCTGTACTCTTAAAAAACCGACATCAGACAATTTAACTGGCGAAAACACTTACGCTCTTGCTGCCTAACTGAAGTATAGTAGGTTGGCTTAATCTCTACCCAAGGATGGTAGAGACAAGACATCACCCGATTGCCGTTTTTCCGAGGCGGATCGAAATGGTGGTGCTAGAGTATCGGGGATAGGGACAAGCCGGCCTCGGGCAAGTCCCGAGATTTAGAGGCTAAGCCGCAGATTGGTGGTTATGATCCTGTCGGCGGACGAAAATCAAGTCATAACTAAGCATGTAGAAAGCTTATTGGTTCCGCGTTTGGACGAGGGTTCAAACCCCTCCAGCTCCACCCCTCGTAGCCTCGGCTACGCAATTGACTGATTTACAGGCGGCT
>CAVIEK010000086.1:3751-10340 GCA_963641805.1 Bacteroides fragilis | reverse complement strand
TCGCAGAGTCAATGCTTTTCGAGTGTGGTGTAATTAAACGCAGAGGTACGGTCGAGGCTGGCAACACGGTTTGCGACTATTTTCCCGTTGAAAAAGAATATGGCTATTCGGTGTTTTCTACCGTTTTCTATGCCGAATTCAACAACAAAAAGCTAAATGTGTTTGACTGTCCGGGAATGGATGACTTCGTTGGCAATGCTGTCACAGCACTCAACATGACCGATGCCGGAATTATTGTTGTGAACGGCCAATATGGCGTTGAGGTAGGCACCCAAAACACCTTCCGCACCGCTAAATCAATCAATAAGCCCGTAATCTTTGCCATCAATAAGCTGGATACCGACTCGGCCGACTTCGACAACGTTTTAAATCAGCTGAAGGAAGGCTTTGGCGCCAATGTAGTACCGGTTCAGTTCCCGGTTGAATGTGGCAGTGGCTTTAATTCTGTGGTCGATGTGCTTCTGATGAAACAACTCACATGGGGCCCCGAGGGTGGCACTCCTACTGTCACCGAAATCGCTCCTGAGCTTTTGGACAAGGCTAAGGAATGGAATCAAGCGCTTGTAGAGGCGGCAGCCGAAAACGACGAGACATTAATGGACAAGTTCTTCGAGCAAGGATCTCTTAATGAGGATGAAATGCGCGAGGGTATCCGCAAGGGTCTTGTGGCATGCAGCATATATCCTGTGTTCTGTGTCAGTGCAGGCAAGGATATGGGCGTACGCCGCATGATGGAATTCTTGGGTAATGTGGTGCCGTTTGTCAACGAGATGCCTGCGCCTGTCGATGAGTCGGGTGTCGAAGTCTTGCCCGATGCTAATGGCCCGTTGAGCCTGTTCTTCTTCAAAACGACAGTCGAGCCACACATTGGCGAGGTCTCCTACTTTAAGGTAATGTCAGGCACACTGAAAGCAGGTGTTGACTTGACCAACATGAACCGCGGTTCCAAAGAGCGCCTTGCCCAAATCTATGCGGTTTGCGGGCAAATCAAGACGCAGGTGGACACAATGGAAGCTGGCGACATTGGCGCAGCCGTGAAATTGAAAGATGTGCGCACTGGAAACACCCTTAACGACAAGGGCTGCGAATACACATTCGATTTCATCAAATATCCGGCTCCAAAATACCAGCGTGCAATCAAGGCCGTCAATGAGGCCGAGACCGAGAAGCTGAGCACTGTCCTGACCAAAATGCACGAAGAAGACCCCACTTGGCTTGTTGAGCAATCAAAGGAACTCAAGCAGACGATTGTCAGCGGACAAGGGGAATTCCACTTGCGCACCCTTAAATGGAGGGTCGAAAACAACGACAAGATACAAATCGAGTATAAGGAGCCTAAGATTCCTTATCGCGAGACAATCACTAAGGCCGCGCGTGCCGACTATCGCCACAAGAAACAATCGGGCGGTGCTGGCCAGTTTGGCGAAGTGCACCTGATTGTAGAGCCTTACAAAGAAGGCATGCCTGAACCAGACACTTACAAGTTTGGCAACCAGGAATTTAAGATGAACATCAAGGACAAGCAGGAGATTCCGCTCGAATGGGGAGGCAAGATTATAATCTACAACTCAATTGTGGGTGGTGCTATCGACGCACGCTTCATCCCCGCCATTGTGAAAGGAATCATGGACCGCATGGAGCAAGGACCTCTCACTGGATCATATGCTCGCGACGTCAGAGTCTGCATCTATGATGGCAAAATGCACCCGGTTGACTCCAACGAAATCTCATTCCGCTTGGCCGCCCGCCACGCTTTCAGCGAAGCATTCCGCAACGCCAATCCCAAGGTTCTTGAGCCGGTATACGATGTGGAAGTGCTTATGCCCACCGAAAGCATGGGCGACGTGATGAGCGACCTGCAGGGACGCCGTGCAATCATCATGGGAATGGAAGAAGCCAATGGCCTACAGAAAATCAATGCGAAAGTTCCATTAAAGGAAATGTCGAGCTACTCTACCGCATTAAGCTCTATTACAGGTGGTCGTGCCTCATTCACAATGAAGTTTGCAAGCTACGAGTTGGTTCCTGCCGACGTACAAGAAAAGCTTCTCAAGGCATATGCCGAAGCCAATGCTGAAGAGGATTAATCACGCATAAACACAACTTATGAAACAAAAGCAACGGGTCGTTTTTAATTCGGCTCGTTGTTTTTTTGACGCTTGCTCCCTATTGGAGCACCTCACCGATGTGGCCGCGGGTTCGTAGCCGAACCACTCAACCTCTATGCGGTGTCGAAAGTCACTGCGACCTATGTCCCTTCGTCCCTCAGAATCAAACTAATTACCAACGTCCTGGAGAAGATTTCTGCAATGATTCAAAAACACCAACGCTGATACAACGCAAAAACACTCAACGTCGAAGATATTGAGTGTGAAGAGCCAGAGCTCAAACTTTCTGAACAGTTCCCGCTTAACGCAAATGGAAATTCAATGACAATGGAGTCTTTAGGCTCGATTTCCAGCGAAACCCTTGCATATTCCGTAGATTTTATTTCACCTGTCATAAAGTTGCGCATAAGCGGTGCGACAGTACCTAGTAGTTTGGATTTTACTAATTTACTAACAATCTACATATTGCGCAACTACGTTATTTATAAATATTTAGAAATTTAATTCAACCAACAAGTTGATTAATGACATTTCTTTTTGCTCATATTCAGATTATTGACTAATTTTGTATGTTTTACAACATCATTGTTTAGCAGATGATCAAAAAGAGCACACTCGAAAAAATCATTAGTGAGGATTTGGCTGCAATATGGTCAATCCTTACCCCTGAAGAAAAAAGAATTGTCGCCGACAATTTCGTGGTCCACACTTTCAGGAAAAATCAAATAGTGTATGCAGAACACGACTCGCCACAATACTTGTGGTGTCTCATTAAGGGAAAAGTGAAGCTGTTCAAAGACGGTATTGGTGGACGTCAGCAGATTCTGCGCCTATACCGTCCGATTCAATATTTTGGATACCGTGCTTTTTTTGCCAATGAGCAATACGTTTCGAGTGCGGCTGCTTTTGAGCCGTCAACGTTAGGAGCCATCCCTTTGGAAGTGGTAAAAAGCCTAATTAACAATAACATAAAGCTTGCTTGGTTTTTCATTCGCGAACTTTCCCACAATCTTGGCGGTTCCGACTCCAGGATTGTGAGCCTCACGCAGAAACATATACGCGGACGCCTTGCCGAAGCATTGACCGTTCTCATTGACAATTACGGCTTCGAAGAGGATGGGGAGACATTGAAAATCTACATGGCGCGAGAAGATATCGCAAACCTATCCAACATGACGACATCTAATGCCATACGCACCCTATCGTCCTTCGTCCAAGAGCGCATAATCACGGTAGACGGGCGCAGGATTAAAATCATCGACGAGAAAGCGTTGCGCAATATAAGCAAGTTCGGTTAATCTACCACAAGCAAAGGATCATGATCATAGCAAAAGCAAAGAGAAGGGAGAATATTGCTGAATACCTGCTATATATGTGGCAGGTCGAAGATATCATCAGAGCATATGGACTTGATATTGACAAAATCAACGCCAACATTGTGCAACAATACGATACCGACGACGCCACTCGCCATGAGATGACAGAATGGTATGAAGGCCTTATAAAGATGATGGAGCTTGAGAATAAGCGTCAAAACGGTCATCTGCAAATCAACATCAACACGCTTATCCGTCTCACCGACCTACATCAGCAGTTGCTTAAAAGCACCAAATATCCCGCCTATGGTGCGGAATTCTACCGTACGCTGCCTTATATAGTGGAATTAAGAGCCAAAACCCCAAAGGAAGAGCTGTGCGGTGAGCTTGAGACGTGTTTTAACGCTCTATATGGCTTCCTGATGCTGAGATTACAAGGGAAAGAAATCACAAAGGGCACAGATGCCGCTATCAAGCAGATATCTCACTTTGTAGCTGTTTTGGCGGCTTATTTCAAGCAAAACGAGGAGAAACCTCTTTTTGACGACAGCAATGACTAAGACTATATTAATAACCGGTGCCAATGGGCAACTGGGGCAGGAAATGCAATCGGTGCTGTTCGGGACCAAGCACAATGTTATAGCAACCAGCCACAGAGAACTTGATGTGTGCGACAAGAGCGCCATTGACTCATTTTTTTTACAGCACAAAATAGATTACATTGTCAATTGTGCCGCCTATACTGCAGTCGACATGGCCGAGGATGACCCCGTGAACTGTTTCAACCTAAACGCCGAAGCTGTGGCATCGCTTGCTGCTGCCGCACACACCTACAAAGCCAAGATGGTGCATGTGTCGACCGACTATGTGTTCGATGGCACAGGTTGTCGTCCCTACTGTGAGACCGACTCTCCGTGTCCTCAATCGGCATACGGCAGCACAAAACTTCAAGGAGAGCAGCTGATGCTCGCTGCCAACCCAAGCGGCATCGTGATTCGCACATCATGGTTGTACTCGCCACATGGTCATAATTTCGTGAATACTATGATAAAGCTTGGGCGTGAGCGACAGTCACTAAAGGTGGTGTGCGACCAAATAGGCACACCCACATATGCCCGTCATCTGGCGGAAGCTATAGCTTCCATTATTAATAGCGGGAAATGGTTGCCGGGGATCTATCACTACAGCAATGAGGGCGCAATTTCTTGGTATGACTTTGCCAAAAGCATACACCGCATTGCTTGTATCACCGATTGTAGGGTAGAGCCTTGTATGAGTTGCGACTACCCCACCCGGGCTTGTCGGCCTCACTATAGTGTACTCGATAAAAGCAAAATCAAAAACACATATAATATTGAGATCCCATATTGGGAAGACGGTCTGACAGACTGCATCAACAGGATAAACGAACTAAAAGAAATATAAAGTGGGAATATTACAGAACGAGATCGCAAAACGACGCACCTTTGCCATCATTTCACACCCCGATGCTGGTAAAACCACACTGACTGAGAAGTTGCTACTCTTCGGTGGCGCCATTCATGTAGCCGGAGCAGTAAAGTCCAATAAAATAAAGAAAACCGCTACAAGCGACTGGATGGAAATAGAGAAGCAGAGAGGTATCTCAGTGGCAACTTCAGTAATGGGATTCAACTATGGTGATTATAAGATCAACATCCTTGACACCCCTGGTCACCAAGATTTTGCAGAAGACACCTACCGCACTCTCACTGCAGTCGACAGTGTGATTATTGTAGTCGATGTGGCTAAAGGTGTCGAGACTCAGACGCGGAAGCTGATGGAGGTGTGCCGCATGCGTAACACCCCTGTTATTATCTTCGTGAACAAACTTGACCACGAGGGACGTGACCCGTTTGACATTTTAGATGAGCTTGAGCAAGAGCTCAAAATCAGCGTGCGTCCACTCAGTTGGCCCATCAATATCGGCTCGCATTTCAAAGGTGTTTACAACATATATGAGCATAGCCTGAACCTGTTCAAGCCAGATAAACAACATGTGACCGAGCGTGTTGAGATTGACAATATCAACTCCCCTGCTATTGACGAGGCCGTGGGAACCGATGATGCCGCACAACTCCGCACCGATGTGGAACTGATTGATGGAGTTTACCCGGAATTCAATGAAAAAGATTACCTTGAGGGGAAAACCGCTCCTGTGTTTTTTGGGTCGGCACTTAATACATTTGGCGTCAAAGAACTGCTTGATTGCTTTGTGCGCATTGCTCCATCGCCACGTTTAGTTCAGGCAGAAGAGCGTCGGGTTGATCCTACTGAAGAGAAATTCACAGGTTTTGTGTTTAAGATTCATGCCAATATGGATCCTAATCACCGCAGTTGTATTGCCTTTGTCAAGGTTTGCTCCGGTGTGTTCCACCGTAACCAGACGTATTTGCACGTGCGCTCCGGCAAGACCTACAAATTCTCAGCCCCTACGGCCTTTATGGCTCAGAAAAAAGACATTGTGGAAGAAGCCTATCCGGGCGACATTGTAGGCCTGCCCGACAACGGCATATTCAAAATCGGTGACACACTTACCGAAGGCGAGAATCTTCACTTTAAAGGTTTGCCCAGCTTCTCCCCAGAGATGTTTAAGTATATCGAGAATACCGACCCTATGAAAGCCAAGCAGCTTAATAAAGGTATCGAGCAATTGATGGACGAAGGCGTGGCGCAATTGTTTGTCAATCAGTTTAACAACCGCAAAATCATTGGTACGGTCGGTCAATTGCAGTTCGAGGTTATTCAATACCGCCTATTGCATGAATATGGAGCCAAGTGCCGATGGGAACCCATTCATCTTTATAAGGCTTGCTGGATTGAGAGCGACGATGCTGAGGCACTTGAGGCATTCAAACACCGCAAATATCAATTCATGGCTGTTGACCGCGACGGGCGTGATGTATTTTTGGCCGACTCTGGATATGTGCTTCAAATGGCACAGCAGGATTTTCCCAAAATCAAATTCCATTTCTCCTCTGAGTTTTAGCCATAATGCCCTATACTCTGTGGCGCTTGTGTAATTATAAAGATTAAAGTAAATTTGCTTTATCAATTATCAATAGAACGAGTTAATTATGAATTCTGACATACTCAAAATTTTGTATAAGAAGTACGTCGGCCAGGAACCGGATGAAGTGATTGAAA
>CAVIEK010000086.1:1624-3741 GCA_963641805.1 Bacteroides fragilis | reverse complement strand
TCGGGATCCAACCGACGTTATTTCAGGCTAAAAGGCAACCCTACTCTCATAGGGGTTTTGGGAGAGTGCTTGGAAGAAAACAAGGCTTTTTTGTATATGGACCGCCACTTTCTCTCAAAGGGATTGCCTGTGCCTAAAGTGCTTGCCCAAAGCGATGACTGCATGGCCTACTTGCAAGATGACTTGGGTGACACCATACTTTTCAACTCAATAGAAAAGGGACGCAAAACCAGAGTATTCAGTGATGAGGAGAAAAAACTCCTGGCGGCAACGATAAAGCAACTGTGTGAATTCCAGTTCTTGGGCGCTGACGGGATGGACTTCAGCTACTGCTACCCTGCTCCCGAGTTCAATCGCCGGTCAATTTTCTGGGATCTTAATTATTTTAAATACTGCTTTCTGAAAGCCACAGGACTTGAGTTCTCGGAAAGCAAGCTGGAAGATGATTTCCAGCATCTTGCTGACGTGCTTTTGAGGAGCTCATCGGCAACGTTCATGTACCGCGACTTCCAATCGCGTAATGTGATGATTAAGGATGGCAAACCATGGTTTATTGATTTCCAGGGAGGACGTAAGGGACCGTTCTATTATGATGTGGCTTCGTTTTTGTGGCAGGCAAAGGCCAATTTTCCCGATAGCTTGCGAGAGCAACTTATAAATGAATACATAAAGGCTCTGCGAAAATATAAACCAGTGGATGAGGACTACTTCCATTCACAGTTGCGCCACTTTGTGCTTTTCCGCACCCTTCAAGTGCTTGGCGCATATGGTTTCAGAGGATATTTCGAGAAAAAACCACACTTTATGCAAAGCGTGCCTTTTGCAATCAACAACTTGCGCAACTTGTTGAAGAAGCCTTATGTGGAATACCCATATCTGAACCAAGTGCTAAACGAATTAGTTAATATGACTCAATTTACCGACGAAATAAGCAAGCACACCCTCACCGTGAAGGTTATGAGTTTTGCCTATAAAAAAGGAATTCCAAATGACCCTTCGGGAAATGGAGGCGGATTTGTATTTGACTGCCGCGCAGTTAACAACCCGGGTAAATATGACCGTTACAAGCCCTTCATCGGACTTGACCAACCGGTTATTGATTTCTTGGAAAACGATGGCGAGATACTCACATTTCTCGATCATGCCTACGCACTCGTTGATGCATCGGTAAAACGATATGTGGAACGCGGATTCACCAACCTAATGATCTGCTTCGGATGCACCGGAGGACAACACCGTTCAGTATATAGCGCTCAGCACATGGCCGAGCATATCCACAAAAAGTTCAATGTGAAGGTGGAGCTCATTCACCGAGAGCAGAATATAGAGCAGACGTTCAATCCAAAGTAGCGTTTTTTAAACTATGAAAGCAATGATATTTGCAGCTGGGCTTGGAACCCGGCTGCGTCCATTGACCAACGACCGCCCCAAAGCTCTGGTTGAGGTTGGCGGGAAGCCTATGTTGCAGCATGTGATATGCCGGATGATTGAAGCCGGTTTTACCGACATTACTATCAACATACATCACTTTGGACAAAAAATCATAGATTTCCTTGACGCCAACAATAATTTTGGCATCAACATACACATCAGCGACGAACGCGACCTCTTGCTCGACACTGGCGGCGGGATTCTCAAGGCCAGAAAATTCCTTGACGGCAACGAACCTTTCCTGGTTCATAATGCCGACATTCTTACCTCACTCGACTTGAGGGCATTTTATGATTGGCACTGTAGCGATAGTAATGCTGTTGCCTCGTTGCTTGTCAAGCATCGTGTGACTGCACGATATTTACTCTTTGACGGGGAGAACCATTTGAAGGGGTGGGTCAACAAGAAAACAGGTGAGACTCGTCCAGAAGGGTTCCAGTATGTTGAAGGCCGCTACGACGAGCTCGCATTTGGCGGTGTTCATGTGATATCACCCAAAATATTCCCGCTGCTCGAAGATTATTCACAGTGCGGAAAGGTGTTTTCTATTGTTCCGTTATATGTGGGTGAATGCGCCAATTGCACAATAAGGGGCTACGTACCCCAAAAAGAATATACATGGCTTGATGTTGGCAAGCCCGAAACGCTTGCGCAAGCTCAAAAGATGTTTCCCGACAGGTAATCAT
>CAVIEK010000086.1:0-1614 GCA_963641805.1 Bacteroides fragilis | reverse complement strand
CGATTTTATATTTATGCGCACGGGTTATAAGCCACAATAGCTGTCAAACTCATCATTTATGTCAAGCATCCATTGCGGCAATTTCTTCTTGGCATTTTCAACCAATTCGTCAGGCATTTGCCTGTAGAAAGCATATGCTATAGGACCGGAAATGGCCGCAAGTGTGTCGGCATCGCCCCCAAGAGCTATGGCTAGTTTCAGGCAGTCGGCATAGTCTTTGCTTTCGAGAAAACACATCAGTGCAGCTGGCACTGTCTGCTGACATGTTTCATCAAAATCGTAGCTCGGTTTTATTTCCCCATAAGTCTTGTCGCTCCAACTGGGGTAATACTCGTCGAGAACCTGCTCGCGGATAAAGCCCTTTCCTTTGTCCTGCAGTGCATAATGAATGGCAAGCGCAGTTGCTACCGCTCCCTTGATTCCTTCAGGATGATTGTGTGTCGGCATTGCCGTTTGTGTTGCCAATCCAATACATTCCTCCTTATTCTTCGCCATAAAAACCAGCTGCAGAACAACGCATGGCACTTCCGTTGCCAAACGAGTTGTAAGCAGGCTTCACCACTGATGATATTAGCCAATATGCAAAACGTCCTCCAAACCCACGGAATAAATCTTCACGTCCTCTGCTCCAAAGTGTTTTCGCCATATCCTTGCGGTGCAACAAGGCTTCCGCGCAAGCGAATGTACAAACAGTGTCGTCGGTATAGTCATTATCAGGACGTAGAAGGTTCACTCTCTCATATTCTTTTGTGCGACACTCAAACTCATACGGCTTGCCGGCGATATCACCGACAGCCACACTTAATAATCGATTTTTCATCTTGTGTTTGTGATGGTGCGTTTATTAAAATTCCAATCTGAAACCGCTCTGTTTCATTTCTTTATACACATCGGGATTGAATCGGTATAGATATGGTTCCCTCTTGGTTGATGTTCCCTTTTCAGATGGTTCAACTTGCGTAAGTATTCCCAGGTGCAGCATCTTGTTGTAGAAGTTGCGGCGATCAAAACGCACATTCAATATAGCTTCATAAAGTTGCTGCAGAGCTTTCATAGTAAATTCTTTGGGCAACAGCTCAAATCCGATTGGCTCAAAATGAATCTGCCGCCTCAAGGCATGTTCTGCCTTGCGTAATATCTCATCGTGGTCAAAGGCCAGCGATGGCACTTCGTCGAGCAGATGCCATTGGGCCTTTGCCGCGTCATCTCCACCTTTCACTTCTTGAAGTCGCACAAGCGCATAATATGCAATAGTGATTACACGCTCGCGTGGGTCACGCTCGGGTGCGCTGAATGTGTGGAACTGTTTAATATAGGAGGCGGTCAGGCCGGTTTCTTCTTTAAGCTCTCGTGCTGCACAGTCCTCGGCCGATTCATCCATCTTCATAAAACCGCCCGGCAAAGCCCATTTTCCTTTATATGGCTCAATGCCACGTTCTATAAGTAACACTTTGAGTTGGGCTCCGTCAAAGCCGAATATGACACAATCGGTGGTCACGCTCGGATGCGGATACTTGTAACAATATTCTTTATCTTCCATTCTTTACTCGTTATTTTTACGCAAAAATAATATTATTTACAGAAAGGCACAAATTTTTCGTGTAAAAATTACGC
>CAVIEK010000085.1:0-10444 GCA_963641805.1 Bacteroides fragilis | reverse complement strand
GCTTAGATGTGTAAATGTCAATTAACCATACAATGTTTGGCGCAGAAATAGCCAATATTGGATTTTCCAACAGTCACCACACGTGTAACTGTCAACCATGCAGTCAACTACAGTTGAGTCTTAAATGTTTATTGCAACTTGCCTATTTGCATATGTAATATTGTGCTAATATCGGTGAATACGAAAAGTTAATCACGATTCTAAGAGTTTACTGATTATAATTTGGAGATTCCAATAATATTTAATAAATTTGCATTTGAGAAATTTAAAATCGTTAATCGAGTTATGGACATAGTTTCGCGTTTAAAACAGTTCTTAGAGGCCACTGGAACGAGCAATTCCACCTTTGCCGACACATGCGGCATAGCACGCCCTACTCTTTCGCAGCTTCTCAATGGCCGAAATAAGCGTGTGAGCGATGAGGTGTTGTCAAAAATCCATCAATCTTACCCGGCGATCAACATGATGTGGCTCACTTTCGGTGAGGGCGATATGTTTGGTCCAAATGCGAACAACGATTCTTATGCCATACGTGAGGCAACAAACGTTGCTACAGAAGAATCATCGGTAGGCGATCTTTCTTCATTAAGCAATCCTGTGTCTGCCCAGCAAGGTTCGATACACTTCGGCGACGAGGTCGACGACGCTTCGCCTGTGGCACCTTCTGCTGGCCGCACGGCAACTGCTCAACCCATCCCTATGCAGGAATCAAAACCCGTGAATGCCGCATTATCGCCCTCTGATGGACGCCGCATTGTGAGCATCACTGTGTTTTACAACGATAACAGTTTCGAGACCTTCAGCCCTTGTAATTAAAAACGACAGCAACTATAAAGTAGTAAAACAAATTTGGCGGCATGGCCGAAGCTTTTTGCTTCCAACCATGCCGCCAATTTTCTTGTCTGTGTATAGGCCTGCCTACTGTTTCATGGCTCCTATAAGCTCTCGTGCGCTCTGCATGTGGTGCCGTTCAAGATAGTCGGTCATGTAGTCTATGGCTTTCATCGTTACCTGGGGGTCGATGAAATTTGCTGTGCCTATTTCCACTGCAGTAGCACCGGCAAGCATGAATTCCACGGCATCACGGCCGTTCATAATGCCTCCAAGACCTATCACAGGTATCTTCACCGCCTTGCTCACTTGCCATACCATACGCACCGCTATGGGCCTTATGCAGGCTCCTGAGAGGCCTCCTGTCACAGTCGACAGGCATGGCGCCATTCTTTCCACGTCAATGGCCATTCCCATGAAGGTGTTGGTCAGCGACACTGCGTCGGCTCCGGCATCCTCTACCGCAAGGGCTATTTCAGCCACATCGGTCACGTTAGGGGTCAGTTTCACTATCATGGTGCCATCGTAGGCCTTGCGGGCCTCTTTCACCACGCTTTGGGCACCGCTGACAGTGGTTCCGAAGGTCATGCCGCCTTGTTTCACATTAGGGCACGATATGTTGATTTCAACAGCTGCCACTTTGTCGAGTCCGTTGAGCTTGCGGCACACTGCCGCATAGTCGTCGGCCTGTGCGCCCGATACGTTGACCACCACTTGGGTGTCGTAGTCTTTGATGCGTGGGTATATGTGCTCAATGAAGTAGTCTACACCCTTGTTTTGAAGCCCTACGGCATTGAGCATGCCGCTTGGGGTCTCCACCATGCGTGGATAAGGATTGCCCTCTCGCGGGTGTAGTGTGGTGCCTTTCACCACAATTCCGCCCAGGCGGTTAAGGTCTATCAGGTCGGCAAATTCCTCGCCGTACCCAAATGTTCCCGATGCTGTCATAATCGGGTTTTTCAGCTTCAAGTTGCCTATTTCAACGTTTAAGTCTACCATTTCAGTCGTTTTATGTTAAACACGGGGCCTTCTTTGCACACACACACGTTGCCGCTGTCGGCGGTATCTTCCACGCAACACAGGCAGGCGCCGAGGCCGCATGCCATCATGTTTTCGAGGCTCACCTCACAGTCTATACCGCGTTCGGTGGCTATCTTGGCCACTGCTTTCATCATTGGTTGCGGGCCGCAGCAGGCGATATGCCTCACATCGCCTCCAAGTGCCGAATGCTGTGTCACAAAGCCTTTCTCTCCCATTGAGCCGTCTTCAGTGGCCACATGCACTTTGCCATAGCGCTCGAAGAGGTCAACCTCGAGCAGATCACCGCTGGAGCGGGCTCCGAGCAGAAATTCCACATCAATGCCGTTCTGGCTCATCACCTTGCCAAGCTCGAGCAGAGGGGCGACACCCACTCCGCCACCCACCAGCAATGCCTTGCCGCAGGCAGGGGTTGTGGTGAATCCGTGCCCTAACGGCAACACTAGGTTGAGGATTGCGCCCTCATGCAGCGCGGTGAGGGCTGCGGTGCCTTCTCCTGCGCGTCGCACGAGCAACCACAACTCATCGCGCTCGTGGTCGGCAAAGTTGATTGATATGGGACGCCGCAGATAGGTGCCCTTTGAGTTTGGTACCTCAACCTGCACAAACTGCCCTGGAGCGCATTCGGGCAGACGTCCTTCGGTGGGAGTGAGAATCAGCAGTGAGTAGAGTGGCGATATGTGGTTGTTTTCCACCACTGCGAAGTCCATTTCAAATTTCTTTATCATTGTGTGTTTGGGGGTGTGAATTATGTGCTGGTCTATGGGCCTGCTGCCACAAAATTACTAAAAAATAATCAAAATGTCAGATGTCTTTTTCGCTCAGCTCAAGCCATCGAAGCTCTTTCTCGTCGATAGCGTCTTTCACCTCGGTATAGCGTAGCGACACCGAGGCCGCGTCGTCGATGGGTGCTCCCGAGGCAAAAAGCGCATCGAGCTCATCTTTTTCGGCATTGAGCCGCTCCAGTTCGGTGTTGAGTTGCTCAAGCTCCTTTTTCTCTTTGAACGATAGCTTGTTGGCGCTTGTGCGTGTCACTGTGTGTTTCCCTTTTGGCGACTCTTGTGGTGCGCTTGTGCGTGCCGTGGTGGCCTCCTGGCGGTCGTGGTAGTCTTTCCATGCGCGGTATTCGCTGTAGTTGCCCGGAAAGTCCTTTATCACACCTTCTCCTTGGAACACGAATGTGTGGTCGACTGTTCGGTCCATAAAGAATCGGTCGTGGCTCACTATTATCACGCATCCGCTAAACTTCCTCAAGTAGTCTTCGAGTATTTCGAGTGTGGCAATGTCGAGGTCGTTGGTAGGCTCGTCGAGAATCAGGAAGTTTGGCTTGTGGATTAGCACCGATGCCAGATAGAGCCTACGTTTCTCGCCGCCGCTCAGCTTCGCTATGAGCTTCTGCTGATCGCTGGCGCTGAACAGGAACAACTGCAGGAATTGTGAGGCTGAGTAGTGGGTCTTCTCGTCGAAATATATGTGTTCGGCGATGTCGCGGATGGCATCGATTACCTTCTTTCCCTCGTCGAACCGCATGCCTTCCTGGCTGTAGTAGCCGAATTTCACCGTCTCGCCTATTTCAAACGTGCCGCAGTCGGGTTGCACTTGGTTGAGGAGCATTTTTATGAATGTGGACTTGCCCACGCCGTTGTCGCCCACAATTCCCAGTTTCTCGTAGCGGGCAAAGGTGTAGTTGAAGTCATTGAGTATCACCTTGTTGCCAAAACGCTTGCCCACGTGGTGTGCGGTGAATATCTTGTTGCCAATGTAGGCCGAACCCACATTTAGCTTCACGTTGCGATCCTCGCTGCGGCCTTGTGCGCGCTCGCGCAGGTCATAGAAGGCGTCGATGCGGTATTGGGCCTTATGGGCGCGAGCCTGTGGCTGACGCCGCATCCAGTCGAGCTCGGTGCGCAGCAGATTGCGTGCGCGGGCCACTTCGGCGTTTTGGGCTTCGATGCGCTCGGCGCGTTTCTCCAGATAGTAGTTGTAGTTGCCGTCGTAGCAGTACACGCTTTGGTGGTCGATCTCGATGATGCGGGAGCAAATCTTATCGAGGAAATAGCGGTCGTGTGTCACCATCAGCAGGGTGGTGTGGCTGCGTGTGAGATAGCCCTCGAGCCATTCTATCATGTCGATGTCGAGGTGGTTGGTGGGCTCGTCGAGAATGAGCATCTGAGGCTCGCTTATCAGTATCTTGGCCAGTGCAACGCGCTTAGTCTGACCTCCGCTCAACTGCGACAGTGGCTGGTCGATATCGATGATCTTGAGCTGGCTAAGCACTTGCTTGAAACGGTCCTCGTAATCCCAGGCTCCTGCGTTGTCCATCTCTTGGATTGCCACCGTTATGGCCTCGTTGTCGCCACTTGCCAAGGCGTGCTCGTAGTGGCGTATTGCCACTGACTGCTTGTCGGTACCCTCGAGGCAGGTGTCGATCACGGTTGATGCCGTGTCGAATTTCGGGGTCTGCATCAGGTAGCCCACCCGCAGGCCGTTCCGGAAGGTCACCTTGCCGCTGTCAAGCCCCTCGTATCCGGCTATGATGTTGAGTAGGGTCGACTTGCCTGTGCCGTTTTTGGCTATAAGCCCCACCTTGTCGCCCTCGTCGATGCCGAACGTGATGCCGCTCAGCAGCACATCGGCTCCGAATGATTTTGTCAGATTCTCGACTTGTAGATAACTGTTGCCCATAATTATTGACGCTTAAATGCTGGTGTTTGTGTCATTTTTTGCTGCCACATGCCCTTTGCTTGTGCCATTGTGGCTTCTTGCCGCGGCACTTTTGCATTGCGTGCTGCGCGATGTCTAGGGGAAAACCGTTGCCTGAAATGCTTGAGACCCGCAACGCGCTCCGCAAAGTTACTAAGAATTATCCAAACCGCCCCTCCCCATACCGTTGCCTCAGCAACGCTCATCTGCCTTTTGCCGCTATTGTCGCGGCTTGGTGTTGTGTCGTTAAGCCTATTTTGCTACTTTTGTGATGGCAAATGATACTGTAACATCAATTTTTAAAATTATAGAAACTATTATTATGAGAAGTAAGATTCTTAGGGCAATGGTGGTACTAGTGCTGGCTGCGATGATCGCAACTCCTGCTTGTGCCCAAAAGTTTGCCGTTCTGAGCGACATCCATGTGGTGCCGGGCAATGCCAACGAGGGCAAACTGCGTGAGGCTGTGGCCGAAATCAACAGCAGCGATGCCGATGTGGTGATTCTGTCGGGTGACCTCACCAACGAGGGCAGTGACGCGCAGCTGCGCAACGTCTACCAAATCGTTAAGGGCATCACCAAACCGCTTTATGTGATTCCTGGCAACCACGAGAACAACTGGAGCCAAAGTGCTTGCAAGACGTTCAACGACTTGTGGGGCTCCGACAGGTTTGTGTTTCAGCAGGGCAATCTGCTTGTGGTGGGCATGAATTGCGGCCCGTTTATGAAAATGGGCGACGGCCACATCAAGCAGGAAGACCTGTTGTGGCTCGACGCTACGCTCAAGAGCCGTCTGAAGCCGGGTATGAGGGTACTCAGTATCGACCACTATCCGATTCTCGACGATCTCGACAACTATGCCGACTATGTGGCCATACTGCAGAAGTATCCGGTAATCACTCACCAGTGTGGGCATTATCACCGATGGCGCAAATACTCTACGGGAGGTATCGACGGTGTGATGGTCAGGGCGCTCGATATGGGCAACGGCAACTATGGATACACTCTGCTCAACGTCACGTCCGACTCTGTGAAGGTGCTTGACAAGGAAATAGGGCAGAGTCCCGTCGAGAAATTCGCCTACAAAATCAACCTTGATTTTTCTCCGCTCAATTTACCTGCACCGGCTGATACCATTCCGGCCAATTTCAAGATTACCAAGGTATTTGCCGATAATGCATCAATATTCACCCGTGTGGGGCTTGACGACCGCAACCTCTATGTGGGCAACTCGTTGGGCTACCTAAAGGCCGTCGATAAGTCATCTGGCGAGGTGAAGTGGCAATACAAGACTGGCGCGATGCTCTTTGCTCGCCCTGCGGTCGATAAAAAGTATGTGATTCTGCCCACAGTCGACCGCCGCCTTGTGTGGCTCGACAAGGCCACGGGAAAGCCGGTCTATGAGTATACGGCTGCTGGTCCTTATGTGGCCGACGGTGTGATAAGTGGTGGTGTGCTCTATCAGGGAGGCTATAAGACTTTCCAGGCCTGGGACGTTGCGCGCCACAGGCTCATTTGGAACTACGACAGTATCAACAACTATTGTCAGGCCGCGCCTGTGGTTGACGGTAACGATGTGGTGTTCGGAGCATGGGACACCAATCTGCGCGTGCTCGACAAGACCACCGGCCACTTGCGTTGGGCATGGAACAACGGCAAGAGCCAAAATCTATATAGCCCTGGCAACGTGGTGCCTGTGGTTACGTCTGACAAGGTGCTCATCGTGGCCCCCGACCGCTATGCCACTGCCATCGACCGCAAAACAGGTGCCACAATATGGCGTGAGCACAACGACAATAAGGTGCGTGAGAGCCTGGGCGTGTCGGCCGACGGCAAGCGGGCCTATGCCAAGACTATGGATGGCGAGGTGGTGGCGATGAGCACCGAAGGTGATGCTTACAACTTGCTGTGGAAGACTGATGCCGGTTTCGGCTACGAGCATGCTCCGTGCATTGTGCTTGAGCACGACGGACTCGTTTACATGGGCTCGCGCCGTGGCATGCTTGCCGTGGTCAACTCGCTAACCCACAAGCTGGTGTTTACCGCTCATCTTGGCTCGAGCGAGGTCAATGGCTTTGAGGTCGACAGTAAGGGCGACGTGTATTGCTCGCTCATTGAAGGCACTGTGTTCCGCATCCACATGGACCACTTGTGATTTTAGGGCGACTTGACAAGCACGGGGCCGCAGTTGGCGGCAGCAAGTCAAGTCATATCCAGTAAAAACAGCAAAGGCGGAAACCGCAAGTCGTCGGTTTCCGCCTTTGCCTTGTTAATACTGTGCTACCACATGGGGCAGGGAAGTGGTGCCTTGGTCTCTATTTGAGCCGTTTCTCGTCCTCTTCGGTCCACAGCGGATTTTCATCGTCGCCGTCGTCGTCAAAGCCGAAGAGTGCCTCTGATGTGAATTCCTGCAGTTCTCGGCCATCTTTCTTGGTGGGGCGTCCAAGGCCTTTCTGCCTGTTCACAAAGCCGCCAATCTTCACCATCTCCAGCAGCTTGTACTGGTCGGGTGCCGTCACGTTTTTCAGGTAGTCGGGCACCAGTTTGGCTCCCACGCGGTTCTCAATCAGCCCAAGCACCTCAAAGGTGTAGGTCACCGGCGGCTTTTTAACGCTCACCCTGTCGCCCATCTTGATCAAGTGTGATGGCTTCACGTTCATTCCGCCAATGGTCACGCGTCCCTTTTTGCATTCATCGGTCGATATCGACCTTGTCTTGAATACCCGTGTGGCCCATAGCCATTTGTCAATCCTCACTTCCTTTGGCATATCTCAAGTCATTTCTTTTTTTGTCAGTGTTGCCCTCTTGTCGGCTATGCATGACGTGAGCAAAACGTTGCACCTTGCCGCGGGGTCACTTGTTGTTATAGTTGGTCATTGCATACGTCAGCCCCGACAGGCAGAATGCCTTTATGGCATCAATAGCCACCGCCGCGCGCTCGGGCAGCACGGCAAGGTCGTCGGCGCTGGGATGCCCCAGCACATAGTCCACTTGCGCACCGCGCGGGAAATTGTTGCCAATGCCGAATCGCAATCGGGCAAAATTAGGCGTTTGCAGGCACAATGCAATGTTCTTCAGTCCATTGTGTCCGCCATCGGCACCCTTGCCGCGAATCCGTATGACACCGAACGGCAGCGCCAGATCGTCAACTATTACCAGAATGTTTTCCAGCTCAATGTTCTCTTTCTGTTTCCAATAGCGCACGGCCTCGCCGCTAAGGTTCATGTAAGTCGACGGCTTAAGCAGCACGAGCTGCTTGTTTTTCAGCCGCATTGTGGCCACATCTCCATAGCGTTGGGTGCTAAAAACAATATTGGACGCCTGTGCAAAGGCATCCAATATGCTGAATCCTATGTTGTGGCGGGTTCCTTGGTACTCGGCGCCAATGTTACCCAATCCTACAATTAAGTATTTCATTCGTTGTGATTTGGCTTGCCGTGAGGCCGGTTGATAATAAGGCCCCGCATCGGCAGGCACGGTTATTCACTTTCTTACTCGGCCTCGGCGGCTGCGGCTGCGGCTGCAGCGGCGCGTGTAGCGCGAACGCCGGCAACCACAAGGTCTTTGGCGTTGGCCAACTCATATTTGTCGAAGTGCAGGTCGCCAATCTTGATCACATGACCAATCTTCACCTCGTCTACGTTAACCACAACGCGCTCGGGAATCTCAGTGTAGATGCCTTTCACTTTCACCTTCTTCATGCTCAGGTAAAGCTTACCACCAGCCTTCACACCGGCAGCGTGACCCTCAATTTTGACGGGGACCTCAACCACTACAGGCTTCTCCTCGTTGACCTCGAGGAAATCGAGGTGCAGGATGCTGTCGGTTACAGGATGCCACTGGATGTCCTTCAGTACCACGTGCTTTGTCACGCCGTTGATAGTCAGCTCCACTGTGAATACGTCGGGAGTGTAAATGAGCTTGCGGATGTCGTCGAAACCAACCACGAAGTCGGTAGTGATGACAGCCTTGCCGTCACGGCCCACGGGAACCACTTTCTCGCCCTCGGCGAGTGTGCCCTCATATTTGCCGTCTTTGAGCTCTACGAGCTTGCCGCCATAGAGCACGCATGGAATCTTGTTCTCGGCGCGCAGTGCTTTTGCGGCCTTCTTGCCAAGGTCAGTTCTTGGCGTTGCGTTCAGTTTAAATGTCTTCATTTTTTTAATTGTGTTACTCAAAATTAAGTTTTGCCTTAATTTCCCATCACACGGGATTACTTAAAAGCGTGCAAATTTACAAATTTTCCCGCATCCCGCCAAATCCTCAGTCACTTAACTGCCCAAAAATGCACTACTTGCTCAATTTTTTTGATTAGACGGCAAGTTGTGGAAAGTGCTGAGGCGATGTGGGTGGGTTGCTTTTACTTGAGATATATGGGTGCAAAGAATTGCGGAGCGTGGAAATTGGGCTTCTCGAGTGCGATCGGAGCCCACGACACATAGTGGGGATGGGCAGTCTTGTCGGCACATTTATAGAAGTTGCCCATGATGTGTCCGGGCTTGCGGCATGAGTCTATACCAATCAAGGCGAACGGAATGGCCACGGTCAGATCCCAGCAATAAACACCGCTTTTCTCGGCAAACGGCTCGGTGCCGCACGAGGCATAGCGCTTGATTGTGGCAATCTGGGCATCGGTGAGGCGCACGGCATTGGGACGTGTGACCCGGTGGCTCGCATTGACTGTGCCTATGCAGTTGAACTCAAAATTCCAGTATTCGTCGCTGCCAGGCACCTGCAAGAAAAACTCTACGCAACTGTCTTGGGCCACCGGGCTGAGGTTCATGGTATTCTCGGCTCTCAAGTCTTGGCTGATTACCGAAAAATAGACGTATAGGTAGTGGTCGGAGTAGGCCAGCGCCACTTGGCAGTCGGGCTTGTAGGCATGCACTTCGGGCCAGTTGACGCAGTCAAGGCGCAAGTGCTCAAGGTTTTCGTCGAGGTATTGTCCCACTTCATCAAAAGGCATCTTGTCGAGGCTTCCGATGTATTTTACCGTAGTGTGAATGCTGCTGTCCATATCGTGTGTGTTGTTGTCTTGCGGGTGAGGCTATGTGCGTTAGAGGTTCAGGTAATCGATGATGCCGGTGAGCAGGCCGTAGACCGACAGCACCAGAATCACGCTGCCCATAATGCGGTTGATGAGCCACATGCTCCTGATGTTGAAGTGGGTGCGCACTTTGTTCACAAAGAATGTGATTATTGCCCACCACAGCAACGCTCCGCCTGCGATGAACACATATCCAATCAGTATGTGGTAGAACTGGCAGTCGGCTGGCGGAAACCCGAATCTGGCGAATAGCGGAATTATAAGAAACACAATCAGTGGGTTGGAGAATGTGAAGAGAAATCCTGTCAGCATGTCTTGCGTGTAGTTCTCTTTGCGGTCGCGTGGCGTCTTCACCTGGCTCACCGGGTTGTGGAATATCAGGTAAAGCGCATAGGCCGAAAGTAAGATGCTGCCCACAATCTGCAGCACGTGTTGGTTGGCTTGTATCCAGTCGGTCACAATCGACATGCCCAATCCGGTCAGCAGACAGTATATCAAATCGGATATGGCTGCGCCAATGCCGGTATAAAAGCCCGACTCACGCCCCTTGTTAAGCGTGCGTTGAACGCAAAGTATGCCTATCGGTCCCATTGGGGCCGACAGAATGACGCCAATGGAAACGCAGCTGATGATTATGGAAAAGATAGTCTCCATTCACTCTCTTGATTGCAAGTTGCAAAGGTAATAAAAATATTTCAATACACTGCAATCGGGCCTGCTCCACCCATATTGCAATTTTAACACCCGAAAATCTCATGTATATATAAAATATATTTGCTACATTTGCACCGCAATTAATCATTAATTTAATCATTTATGAAACAC
>CAVIEK010000084.1:0-10509 GCA_963641805.1 Bacteroides fragilis | reverse complement strand
ATATTATTCAGAGTATGTGTGGTGAAACGCACTCGTTTCACACAATAGGCAAAAATAATGTGATTATGCCTAATCGGCAAACATTTAACCCACTTTCACCGATTTCCTTGCACGTTATGCTTGCTGTTGGACTCTACAGTCTGTTTGTGACCTTGGCTTTTTGGGATAAAGACTTCACGGAAAACATCATTTACCAAAAAACTTCTTAATGATAAGTTGTCGGCCAATATGGGATATGTCTATGAAAACCTAATAGCACAAATGCTTCGGGCTTCAGGCAACAGGTTGTTCTACTACACTTTCCCCAAAGACAACACCCATTCATATGAAATCGACTTCTTGTTGACAAGAGGTGATAAGCTTTGCCCTATTGAGGTGAAGTCTTCGGGTTATAAGGCTCATGCTTCTTTAGATGCTTTCTGTAGAAAATATTCAGATAGAGTTAAGCAACCATATTTACTGTATACCAAAGACTTGCAGAAAGATAATGAGACACTGATGGTTCCTGTCTATATGACGCCGTTGTTATAGGTCGAATTGGTTGATGGCCTGTGGTGGAGCACTGCTGGCTCTTCGGCAGGGGTGGCTTGGCTGATGATGCGCAGCGTTTTTGGCAGCAGGTTGTTGGCTCGGTTGCCGAGGTTGTTGACGAACCCCAGCGGCTTGCCACGGTGGGTGATCAGGCAATGGCCACGTTGTCCGCCTATAGTGCCTAGAGCCTCGCCACGCAAGTAGGCTATGGCGGTGGGGTAGTCGACTTCGACCATGGGAAATGCGCCTTGGGCCAAGTGCTGCGACAGAGCCAACTCGTGGCTTGGGGCGAATTTGCGCCCCTTGATGGTGCCCACGGCAGTGCCGCTGTGAATCAGGTTGATGTGTTGCCGCAGTGTGGCGATTTCGGCTTGTCGGCTCGCAGGTGAGGCAACTATTGTGCCATCGGTTGTCATGGCGAAGGTGAAAGCCGAAGGCTCGTCGAGCCACTGTTGTATCTCTCTTGGCACTTCGGGTTGCTTACCTCCACGCTGCTTGGGTTGTTTGGCGCATTGATGCAAAGGCTCGTCTGACGGCTTGCGCAATACGCACATAAACAGTCCCTCTCCCCTTGTGAGATGTGGCATGAAGCGGTAGCAGTGGAGGTGTGTGCCGATGCCTCTTCTTATATTCCACTCGGGCTTGATTGGAACTTCCACCGACTCGGCACCATAGCGGCTGGCAATGTAGTCGGCCATCAGCTCGTTTTCTTGCCTGTTATATGTGCAAGTGCTGTAGATGAGCAACCCTCCAGGGCGCAGCGACGGCCACACCTCGTCGATTATGGAGCGCTGTCGTGCCGCACACTGTTCCACCAGTTGCGGGGTCCACTGCTCGGCTGCCGTGGCATCTTTGCGCATCATTCCCTCTCCGCTGCATGGGACGTCGGTGGCCACGATGTCGAAAAATCCGGTCAGCGGCGAGAATGCCTTGGGCGCATTGCAACTCACCATGCAGTGTGCGTTGCCCCAGCGTGCCACGTTGTCGCGTAGCACTCTGGCGCGTAGTGGCACTATCTCGTTAGCCACCACCAGTGAACCGGTGGGCAAGGCATCGAGCGCGGCGGTGGTCTTCCCGCCCGGTGCTGCGCAAAGGTCGAGGTAGCGCAGTGGCTCTGTGCCTGCAAGTGAGCGAATCACATGGGCTATAAACATCGACGATGCGTCTTGCACATAGTATAACCCCGATTGGAAGTCGGTGTCGAATGTGAACTGAGGTCTTTCGCCATTGATGTAAAAACCTGTGTCGCACCATGGCACACGCTGGGCACCAGACGGTAAGCTGGCACCTCGGCACTCGTTGATGCGCACTGAGATGGCGGGTAGACTGCCGGTGATGGCCTCAATGAGTGCTTGGCACTCGTCGGCAGGCAGGATGCTTGCCATTTGCTGGACGAAAAGTGGACTGATGGTCATAGCTGTGAAGGGGTGTATGTGCGGCAAATATTGCCGCGCGTGTGTTCTGTGTGACTCGGCCTCGGGTCGAGTCGCACGGCAAAAGTAATGAAAAAACGCGTAACGGCACACTTTGCAG
This sequence comes from Bacteroides fragilis, assembly GCA_963641805.1. Lineage (GTDB taxonomy): Bacteria > Bacteroidota > Bacteroidia > Bacteroidales > Muribaculaceae > Sodaliphilus. Next base: position 8,445 of record CAVIEK010000084.1, on the reverse strand, counting down.
GCCAAACCATGGGGCTTTGGGCGTGTCTGTCGGGCACGGTTGCTCGTCGCGTGATGCCGCATGAAGAAAAAAACGGCACTTTAGACCACAAAAGCTTCCATATCTGCCAAAAAAATAGTATTTTTGTATGTTTTTAGCCCGCAGTTAAAAGCGCTGGTTTGCCAATGCCCTTTAGGGGCTCGCGCAAGGCGGTGTGGCGGCAAGAAAAAGTCAGATTTATGGCAGAAGATTTAAAAGAACAACAAGAAGAAAAACAGTATTCAGCGCACAATATTCAAGTGCTTGAGGGCCTTGAGGCCGTGCGCAAGCGCCCGTCGATGTACATTGGTGACACCCACGTGAAGGGCTTGCACCACTTGGTGTCGGAAGTAGTGGACAATTCCATCGATGAGGCCTTGGCAGGATTCTGCAACAATATAGAAGTAACTATAGGCGAGGACAACGCTATCACGGTCAAGGATAACGGTCGTGGTATTCCGGTTGACATGCACGAGAAGTTGCACAAATCGGCTCTCGAGGTTGTGCTCACTGTGCTGCACGCCGGCGGTAAGTTCGACAAGGGCTCCTATAAGGTGTCGGGCGGCCTGCATGGTGTGGGCGTGTCGTGCGTCAACGCGCTGAGCGACTATCTGCGTGCCGAGGTGCGTCGTGGCGGAAAGGTCTACATGCAGGAGTACGCCTATGGCAAGCCCACTTGTGATGTGCAGGTGATAGGCGACACTGACGAGCACGGAACCACTATCAAGTTCCACCCCGATGGTACCATCTTCCAGACCACCGTCTATGAGTTCCAACTGCTCTCCAACCGCTTGCGCGACCTTGCTTATCTGAATGCCGGCGTGCGTCTTACGCTGACCGACCTTCGCCAAAAGGACGACAAGGGCAACTACCATACCGAGGTTTACTACTCAAAGACCGGTCTCGACGAGTTTGTGCGTTATATAGATGCAGCCAAAGAGCCTCTCATCAAGGATGTGATACACATCAGTAGCAACAAAGGCGGCATTCCGGTGGAAGTGGCAATGACTTACAATACCTCGTTCAACGAGAACACATATTCATTTGTCAACAACATCAACACCATTGAGGGCGGTACTCACCTCACGGGCTTCCGTCGCGGCCTTGGAGCAACACTCAAGAAATATGCCGACGACAACAAGATGCTCGACAAGGTGAAAGTCGATATAACCCAAGACGATTTTCGCCAAGGTCTGACCGCAGTGGTGTCGGTGAAGGTACTTGAGCCCCAGTTTGAGGGACAGACCAAGACCAAGCTCGGCAACACCGAGGCCATTGGCGCCGTCGACTCGTCGGTGCGCGAGGCTTTGGGCAACTATCTTGAGGAGCATCCCACCGAGGCCAAGGCCATAGTCGAGAAGATAATTCTCGCGGCTACAGCCCGCCATGCTGCCGAGACAGCCCGCCTCAAAGTGCAGCGCAAGAGTCCGTTGTCGGGCGGCGGCCTCCCCGGAAAACTGGCCGACTGCTCATGCAAGGATCCAGCCAAGAGTGAGCTGTTTCTCGTCGAGGGTGACTCGGCTGGCGGTTCGGCGAAGCAAGGACGCAAACGTGAGTTCCAAGCCATTCTGCCGCTCCGAGGCAAAATCCTTAATGTGGAGAAGGCAATGGATCACAAGGTGTATGAGAGCGAGTCGGTTGTCAACATATTTCGTGCGCTCGGTGTGACAATCGGCACACCCGAAGATCCCAAGGAGGCTAACTTGAGCAAGCTGCGTTACCATCGCATTATCATCATGACCGATGCCGATGTCGATGGATCTCACATCGACACTCTGCTCATGACATTCTTCTTCCGTCGCATGCGGCCCATAATCGAGAACGGATACCTTTATATCGCCACCCCGCCGCTTTACCGCGTCTCGAATGGACAGGTTCAGGAATATTGTTGGGACGAGAGGTCGCTCAACCAGTTCATTGACCGCTATGGCAACGACAAGAACTTGAAGATACAGCGGTTCAAAGGTCTGGGTGAGATGAACCCCGAGCAGCTTTTCGACACCACAATGGATCCCGAGAAGCGCATGCTCAAGCGCGTGAACATCAGTGATGCCGCCGAGGCCGACCGTGTGTTCTCAATGCTCATGGGCGAGGAAGTGGCCCCGCGCCGCCAATTTATAGAGGAGAATGCAACATTTGCCCAACTCGATACTTGATTCGGAATCGAAATAAGAACTAAAATCTCATCCATATGTGCAGCTGCCCGGAATCCCACCGAGGTGGCTGCTTTTTTGTAATAATCAACCGAAAACGGTCAAACAAAGCTACTTAGTTGGCTCAAATCAAAAAAATGGATTATATTTGCATCGGAGTATGCCGTTTAGGAATTGTTGTGGCAACCAACTGGCGTGAACAAGTGATGCCATGGACCGTAGAAGGCTGCAACATGAATGAGCGAATATGCTTCGGCGGACTAAGACACGCCAATGAAAAGGTTTTGTTCTCAATTAAAATATATGTGATTTAAGCGCAATAGGTGTAAATTACACATGTAAAAAAGATGTTTTAAGGTTTATGTTTATATGGCGGTCAATGCGTGAGCATCGGCCGCCATTATTCCAAAAAACATCGGGGTTCGCCGCACGGCCTTGCTTTGTGCCGGTGTCCTGATTGTGTCTGTGTCGTCTCACATATGGAGTGAAAAATTTGCCCCGGCGGGCTATTTGTAATATCTTTGTATTGGGTTAGAGGTCTCCACGGCCTATGTCGGGACAGCGCTGGCCCCATATACACATTTAGGCAAAAATGATAGAAGCCAACAATATAGTCAAGCGATATGGCAGCCTCGATGTGCTGCGCGGAGTGAGCGTGAGCATCAGTGAGGGCGAAATCGTGTCGATAGTCGGGCCAAGCGGTGCCGGCAAGACCACCCTGTTGCAAATAATAGGCACGCTCGACAAACCACAGCAAGGTAGCGTGCTCTACGATGGAGTCGATGTGATGAGACTTAAAGGGCGCGAGCTTGCCCGCTTCCGTAATCGCAATATCGGTTTTGTGTTTCAGTTCCACCAACTGCTTCCGGAATTTACGACCCTTGAGAATGTGGCAATCCCAGCCCTGATTGGAGGCGAGAGCCGTGATGCGGCCTATGGACGAGCACGCGAGTTGCTGCAGTATATGAAACTGGCTGATCGTCTTGACCATAAGCCGGCTCAGTTGTCGGGAGGTGAACGTCAGCGCGTAGCGGTGGCACGTGCACTTGTCAACAAGCCACGGGTGGTGCTTGCCGACGAACCGTCGGGAAGCCTCGATACAGCCAACCGTCAAGAACTCCACAGTTTGTTTTTCAAATTGCGCGACGAGATGGGGCAGACATTCGTGATCGTGACCCATGACGAGAGTCTTGCCCACGACACCGACCGCGTGCTCCACATGCGTGATGGCCTTATCATCGACGGCGCCGATGGAGGCACCATTTAGTTACCCTTGCCACAATGACACGCATCATCTCCATCATCCCGATATCGCTTGCAGCCATATTCATGCTTATGTCATGCTCCGATGACTATGACCCCAACCGTGACACCTACCGCGACTTTCGCCTCGACGTGGTCACATGCCTGGGTGTCAGCAATAGCGCTGGAGCCGAATTTGAGTATGTGGGCCGCGATGACTCCGCCACAGTGCGGCTGCAGTCGGCTCTCACCACACTGCCCGAAGGTGTGAAGGCCGGTAAGCGAGTGTTGCTGCGTTATAGCTACAGAGCCACACAACTGGCTGGCGGCAATCCTGACGCACGCCACATAAGCACCTACCGATGCACGCCCATTTTCACCGACACGGTGCGCCTTGGCTACACACCCTCTACATGGAGTGGAAGCCATCGGCTCAAGTTGCGTAGCCTGTGGCGCACCGGCGGCTACATAAATATGCGCAGTCAGGTCGAAGTCACCGGCCACACACGCCAGCTCGGCCTTGTGGCCGATGCCGCCACTGTCAATGCCGACACTGTGGAGTGCCATCTTGTACACAATCTGATGGGTGCCGACTCCACGTATTATTGGCGTGACTGCTATGGCTCGTTTTTTGCAGGTAATATCACAAGTCGGGCTTCGTGCCGCGTGCTTCGCGTGTGGGTGAATGATTGCGTAAAACCTCACGTGAGGTATTATGACTTTAAAATCAAATAGTTAACTTAATTTATAAACAACTCTAACAACATCGAAACAATGGCTAAAGAAGAACAAAACCAAGGACAACAGATACAAATCGAAGTGCCCGTTGAGGAGCAACAGGGAAAATATGCCAACTTGGCCGTGATCTCTCACAGTCCTAACGACTTTTTCATCGACATGATTCTGCTTGCCCCCAACACTCCAAAAGCACGCGTGCAGAGCCGTGTGATCATGACTCCTGAGAACGCAAAGCAGCTGCTTGCCGCCCTCAACAACAACATCGTGCAATACGAGCAGACGTTTGGCGAGATTCAGCCCCGCGTGCCCGGTGCCAACAATGGCCCCATCAGCTTCCCCACAGGTCAGGCCTAAGCCTTGTGCCACAGACGGCAAGCCCCTTGCCTCGAGATAAACTAACCATTTTCCACACTTTTTCAATACCTATAGAGAGATTATGCAACATCCACTCTACATCTACAACACGCTCACACGCAGGAAGGAGCAGTTCGTGCCCCTCAACGAGCCGTTTGTGGGCATGTATGTGTGCGGTCCCACAGTGTATGGCGATCCGCATTTGGGACATACCCGCCCTGCAATCACATTCGACGTCTTGTTCCGCTACCTCAAGCACCTCGGCTATAAGGTGCGCTATGTGCGTAACATCACCGACGTAGGCCACCTGGAGCATGATGCAGATGAGGGCGAGGATAAAATCGCAAAGAAAGCACGACTCGAGCAACTTGAGCCCATGGAGGTGGCGCAGTTCTATACCAACCGCTACCACGATGCTATGGCGGCACTTAATGTGCTGCCACCGAGCATCGAGCCGCATGCCACCGGACATATCATTGAGCAGGAACAGCTCGTGAGCGAGATTATGAAGAACGGCTATGCCTATGAGAGCAACGGCAGTGTGTATTTCGACATTGAGAAATACAATAAGGACCATCACTATGGCGTGCTCTCTGGACGCAATCTCGATGAGGTGAAAGATGCCAGCCGCAAGCTCGACGGTGTGGGCGAGAAGCATAACCAAGCCGACTTTGCCTTGTGGAAAAAGGCTCAGCCTGAGCACATAATGCGATGGCCATCGCCTTGGAGCGAGGGATTCCCCGGATGGCACTGCGAGTGCACTGCTATGGGCCGCAAATATTTGGGTAGCCACTTTGACATCCACGGTGGAGGCATGGATTTGGTGTTCCCGCACCATGAATGTGAAATCGCGCAAGCCGTTGCAAGCCAGGGCGATGAGATGGTGCACTACTGGATGCACAACAACATGATTACAATCAATGGCCAGAAGATGGGCAAATCATTGGGCAACTTCATTACCCTCGAGCAGTTCTTTACGGGCAACCACAAACTGCTTGATCAGGCCTATTCGGCTATGACGATTCGCTTCTTCATCCTTCAGGCTCAATACCGCGGCACCGTTGACTTCTCTAACGAGGCTCTGAAATCGGCCGAGAAGGCCTACGAGCGCATCATCGACGGTTGGCACCGCCTGCTCGATCTGAAGCCCGCCGATGCCTCTACCGTCACGTTCGACAACTACCGTAAGCGTTGTGCCGAGGCCATGAACGATGACTTGAATACCCCTACAGTGATAGCGACCCTCTTTGATGCCTGCAAGGTGATTAATCAGGTCAACGACGGCAAGGCTTCCCTGTCGCAAGCCGACATCGATGAGCTGAAGGATGTGTTCCAAACCTATCTCTTCGATATCTTAGGTGTGCGCGACGACTCAGTGGGTGGCAATAGTGTGAATCTTGAGCCTTACCAAAAGGCCGTTGACTTGTTGCTCAACATTCGCAAGAATGCCAAGGCCAACAAGGATTGGGCCACAAGCGACCTCATCCGCAACGAGCTTGCAAGCTACGGCTTCGATGTCAAGGACACCAAGGACGGCTTTGAGTGGAAGGTGAAATAATCACACAGTCACCTCATCCTTAGTTTTGGTGTGGTTGTCGTAAGCACGCATACACATAGCAATTTATAAACCGATAAAAAGATTCAGAAAATGAACAAATCAATTTTGGCTCTTGCTCTGATTGCTGCTATGGGAGCAAGCAATGCCCAAGCGGCAAAGCCCAAGGCAGCAGCCAAGGCCAAGACCGCAACTGAGTCTACGGCCGCTCCCACAATTACGGTGAAGGAAGCCGAAGACTCGCTCAGCCGTTCACTCGCCCGCATCTATGGCGCGTCTATCAACAAGATGTATGCCGAGCGCAAGCACGGTGCATCGAAAGACAAATTCCTTGAGGGATTCCAAGTGGTGACAAAGGCCGACACATCAAATACCGACTTTCTCGATGGTATAGCTTTTGGTCTGGAACTTCTGCGCCAGCAGATTCAGATGAAGAGCAAACAGAAAATCAACCTCAACAAGGATGCTTTTGCTGCTCAGCTTGCCAATACGCTGACTGCCGATACGGCTGTCCTCACCGATGGCCAGTTGCGTCTGCTCAACAGCGACGTGACCAAGTTAATGAGCGCCACTGAGCAGCTTGCACGTGAAAACGACCCGCAGGCCATCGCCAACAAGAAAGCCGGTGCCGATTTCGTGGCCAAAACCATTGCAAGCGACAAAAGCTACAAGAAGACTGCAAGCGGACTGGTATATAAAGTGATTACTGCCGGAAAAGGCGACAACTACAAGGCTACCGACGTGGTGAAGATCAAATACAAGGGAACCCACACCGACGGAAGCGTTTTCGATGAGAATAAAGACGGCGCCGAGATGGGTATCAGTAATTTCGTGCCCGGATTCAAAGAGGCCCTGTTGCTGATGCGTCCCGGATGCAAACTGCGTGCAATCATTCCTGGCGACCTCGCTTATGGTGTGCGTGGCGGTGGACAAGGCGTGATTGGTCCTAACGAGACTTTGGTTTTCGACATCGAGACTCCTGAGGCTGCAAAGGCTCCCGAAGCCGACAAGAAACCCGAAGGGCCGAAAGGACCTGGCGACCATGCGCCTGCTCCTGGTCATGGCCCCGGTCCTGGTCCCGGTCATGCTCCAGAACATGCCCCGGCCAAGTAGTGACAGGGGTGTCATCTGAGAAATAAATCAGGCAAGAGCCTCGCATCACACGCAAAACCAAGCGTTTCGTCCGATGCCAGGCTCTTGCCTGATTTTTTTCGTTGGGATTTTTTACTTTTCCCGTCTTGTGTGGTTATAATAGCGAAGGCCGTCACAAAAAGCGGCCACAGCAGAAACATCAGCGGCATGTGGCCGACAAGAATAAACGCGAATATGACGACAACAGAACACGACATAGTGCAAGCCATGCGCAGCAATCCCGACAAGGGTCTGTCGGCGCTTATGGCACGGTACGGAGAGCCGGTATACTGGCACATTCGCCGCCTTGTCGTTGACCATGCTGATGCGCAAGATGCCGCTCAAGAAACGTTTATAAGGGTGTATAACCACTTCGACAGTTACCGGGAGTGCTCATCTCTCACCGCATGGGTCTACCGTATAGCCACCAACGAGGCGTTGCGTCTCATCGGCCGGCGCAAGCAACCGTTGCTCTCGCTCGACGATGTGCAAGTTGGAGGCATTGAGTCGGAATCATGGGTTGACTTCAGCGACCTTGAAGCCGTAAAACTGCAAAATGCCATCCTGTCGTTGCCCACCAAGCAGCAAGTCACATTCTCGTTGCGCTATTACGACGAGATGGATTATGGACAGATAGCCGAGATAACCGGCTCGACGGCTTCGGCTGCCAAGGCCAACTATCATGTGGCGAAAGAAAAGGTGATTGAATATATGAAGTCGCACGATTAAAGACATCGAAGGAGGAACAATAGCAATGAAAGAAAAATTCAATCTAAACACTGTGGGCAAGGACATGCCCTACACCGTGCCCGCCGGGTTCTTTGAGCAGATGCAGGCCAATGTGCATGCCGAGTTGCAAAGTAGGCGCAAGGCCAAGCGCCGCCACACGCGCATAGTGGCTTTCGGTCTGGCAGCTGTCGCATCATGTGCCGCCGCCGTTGCAATCTTCTTTGCGCCCGGCCGTCAGGCGGTTGATACGCGCACCGACTTCAACGATGTGCAGCAGGCCTATTCCCAACTTACTGCCGACGACCAGGCTTATGTGCAGATGGTTTACAGTGATGATGTGTTTATTGAAGATGAAAATTTATAATCCAAAAATGATCAAGACGTTATGAAACAGAAATTAAGAATCATCATGCTTGTCGTTGTGGCATTGGCGGCATGCATCGGTCAAGTAAACGCGCAAGACCAACAGAAACGCCAGCGTCTCTCGCGTGAGGAATTTGCCACTAAGCAGGCTCAGCACATAGC
>CAVIEK010000083.1:5088-10573 GCA_963641805.1 Bacteroides fragilis | reverse complement strand
AATAGGGCTTGGCAGCAAAAAATACACCATAATAAATATCGACAAATAAAATACTGATGAAGCTGCTTAATATCCTTTTGCCGGCACTATTCTTTAGCTCGGCAACTGCCACTGTGCCCACCGATACGGCTACGATGGGGCTATCGCTCGGTGAGGTTGTGGTCACAGGCACCAATCAGGCCACAAGCCGCAACTTGCTGCCCTACACAGTAAGTGTCGTGAATCATAGGCAAATCGAGGCAACGGGTCAAACCCAGTTGCTTGCCGCCCTGTCGGGTGAGGTGCCAAGCCTCTTTGTGACGCAGCGTGGCATCTTTGGCTTCGGTGTGAGCAATGGCGGCAGCGGTGGCATAAAGATACGTGGCGTGGGCGGATCGCCCACCAATGCCGTGCTGATGATGGTCGACGGCCAACCGCAGTTTGCCGGACTGTATTCACATCCCGTGGCCGATATCTATGAATCGGAATATGTGGATCATGTGGAAATCATGCGCGGCCCAGGGTCGGTACTTTATGGCTCTAATGCCATGGGTGGCGTGATCAATGTCATTACCCGTAATCCCCACACCGAGGGTGTCGCCACAACAATCTCCACCCAATTCGGCTCCTACAACACCTGGCAGAGCTCACTCACCAACACCGTGCGCTATGGCCGCTTCTCTTCAATGATCTCGCTTGGATACGACCGCACCGACGGGACTACCGACCATTTCGACTTCAAGCAATACAGCCTTTATGCAAAAGCCGGCTACGACTTTTCGCCGCATTGGACTCTGACTGCCGACTACACCCTCATGAATTTCATTGGCAATGACCCCGTCTATGCTAAATTGAGTAATCCCGGGTCGACCGACATCTATCACCAGAATGTGGTGCGTGGTGAGGGCTCGCTCGCTTTGACCGATTCCTATGGCGGCATAAATGGTGTCCTGCGCGTCTATTACAGCTATGGCAACCATTTTATCGACGACCCCAATCATTTTCACAGCCTCGACGACCGACTTGGCGTGCTGGGCTACCAGAATTTTCCACTTTGGCACTCGGCACAGGCAACGGCTGGTTTCGACTTTGCCACTTATTCCGGCAAGATACCTGAGTCGGGCGGTCATACCTATGGTGATGGCAGTATGCCTGCCAGAATGCAGACCATGGCACGTCGCCGCATCACAGAATATTCTCCCTACGTCACGCTGCAACAGTCGCTTTTTGCCAATTTGCTCACGCTTAATGCAGGAATCCGAATGGCCAACAGTGACATGTTTGGCACACGCTGGCTCCCGCAAGTGGGCGCTTCGGTACGCCCCGGTGCAGGATGGCTCGTGAAGGTCTCCCTTGCCAAGGGGTACCGTAATCCGTCGTTCCGTGAGCTATATCTCTATGGCACTGCCAACGACCGGCTCCGGCCCGAAAGTATGATGAACTATGAGCTGACGGTGGGTCGACGCTTCTCGCGATATCTCAATGTCGATGTCACTGCCTATTATGCCAAGGGTGACGATATGATCCAGATAGCAAGTGTCGCTACAGCCGAAGGCGGCTCAACTCAGCGCAACGTCAACACCGGCGGCTTTGAGAATAGCGGAATAGAGCTGTCGGCGCAAAGCACGCCTGTCGAGGCCCTCTCTTTGCGCACAAGTTACAGCTACTTGCACACATCGCTTGCCAGCCTTACCGGAGCTCCAACTCACCAGTATTTTCTCGGCTTCACGTGGCGCGCTTTGCGCCGTCTCACCATCGATGCCAGTCTGAGGGTGATAGGATGCCTTTATGTGGCCGAAGATGTCGCTCGGCAGGACTATGCCTTGCTCGATGTGCGGGTGTCTTACACTCCATTGCGGTGGCTTGAGGCTTTCGTTGCCGGCAACAATATCACAAATTCAAAATATCAAATCAATAAAGGCTACGAAATGCCTGGATTCACAGCCAGTGGTGGCGTGAAATTCAAGCTCTGAAGGCTAAGGAGGGTGTCACGGCTACAATACTGCTCTTAAGGTTGACGGCACGGTCTGGTATCTCATACCACCCGTGCCGTCATTTTCTTGTGGCACTGAAGCCAACTGCATTCCTGTTTTTGGCTTGTGGATGGTGCGTTTAGACAGTAAAATCAGCCCTGAAAGACGGGCGAATGCTACAATGGCGCTTGGCATTGCACCACAATAAAACCCAAAACTGAAATTTGATGAAAATTTATTATGGATTATTTGCCCGTTGTTGGAAAATTTGGTTAAATTTGTAGTATTCACCATGGTATATGGAGAAACGTATAATTAACTGATTAATTCAACCTGTAACATCTTACAATGAGCTATCTTAAATTTGACAAAAGCTTGATGATTAACTTGGAGCAGAGTCTTTCGAAGGAAATGATTCGCACCAATCGGTCGGGAGCATATCATTGTACCACTTTGGTCGGATGTAACACACGCAAGCAGCATGGACTGCTGGTGATACCGGTACCTGGACTCGACGATGATGACCACGTGTTGCTGTCGTCGCTCGATGAGACCGTAATCCAGCACGGTGCGCCGTTCAACCTAGCCGTGCACAAGTATGGCAACGATTGCTTCAGTCCCAACGGACATAAATACATACGCGAATTTGAATGCGAGCGCATCCCCACGCATATCTACCGCGTGGGCGGCGTGGTGCTGCGCAAGGAAAAAATTTTTATCACCCACGAAAACCGTATCGTGATTCGCTACACGCTGGTCGACGCGCATTCGCGCACCACGCTCCAGTTCCGCCCGTTCCTTGCTTTCCGTAACGCCAACGACCTTTGTGTGGCCAATGGCGTGGCTAGCCGTGACTATGCCGAGGTGTCAAACGGCATCTCCACTTGCATGTATGCCGGGTATCCCACCCTATATATGCAGTTCAGCCACAAGCCCAAGTTTGTATTCGACCCCAATTGGTACAAGGGGCTTCAGTATACTAAAGACCAGGAACGTGGCCTTCCATATAGCGAGGACCTATACGTTCCCGGCTATTTTGAGCTCGAAATCAAGAAGGACGAGAGCATATATTTCTCGGCAGGAACCGATGAGGTCGATACCGATATGCTTGCCGCCATGTTCGACGACGAGCTGCAGACGCGCACTCCGCGCACCAGTTTCTACAATTGCCTTAAGAACAGTGCCAAGCAGTTCTATCTAAAGAACGATGACGGCAACTACATGATTGCCGGATATCCGTGGTTCAAAGTGCGGGCCCGCGACGAGTTCATGGCTCTGCCAGGTTGCACCCTCTCAATACACCATCAGCCCGATTTCGAGCTGATAATGGACACTGCGGCTCAATCGCTCAGCGAATATCTCGACAACGGTACCGTCGACCGCAACCTGCATGGCCTCGATCTTCCCGATGTGCCTCTTTGGGCCGTCTGGGCAATACAGCAATACTATAAGGTGGCAGGCGCCGACGCTTGCCGCAGCCGTTATGCCGGTATCGTGAAGAAGATTATAGGCCATGTGATTGCCCACAAGTCGGCCAACTTGCATCTCGATGACAACGGGCTTGTAAGCACTGACGGCACACAAAAACCGGTCACATGGATGGACTCGTCGAACCCTGACGGCACTCCTCTGATTCCGCGCACTGGCTATGTGGTTGAGTTCAATGCCCTTTGGCACAGCGCTTTGCGCTTTGCGGCCGAGATGTTTGCCACCGACCCTGCCATGACGTCGGATGTCGAGCAGTGGGCTGAAATTGCCGACCGCTGCAAGGCCGCCTTTGTCGACACATTCCTTAACGACTATGGCTATCTTTACGATTACGTCAATGGCACTTACGCCGACCCGAGCGTGCGCCCGAGCATGATCATTGCGGTGGGCATCGACTATTCGCCCCTTGACCGTCGTCAGCGCAAGTCGGTGCTCGATGTGGTCACGCGCGAGCTGCTCACTCCTAAGGGATTGCGCACCCTCAGTCCAAAGAGCTATGGCTACAACCCGTGGTATGTGGGCAACCCCGCGCAGCGTGAGCAAGCCTACTACCAGGGCTCGGCCCGCCCGTGGCTGATGGGCTTCTATGCCGATGCCTATATCAAGGTGTTCGGCATGAGCGGAGTGTCGTTCATCGAGCGCATGATGATTGGCTTCGACGACGAGATGGCACTCGGCGGCATAGGCACGCTCTCTGAGCTTTACGACGGGAATCCGCCTTACATAGGCCGCGGAGCAATCAGTTTTGCTGCCAATGTGGGTGGCGTGTGCCACATGCTGAGGCTTCTTAAGAACCTCGACCAGTGAGCCTGTGATAAATAACCGAATAGAATAATAACGCTATTAACAATATACAGCGATGAAAGTTTTAATGTTTGGCTGGGAATTTCCCCCGCACATCCTAGGCGGCCTGGGCACAGCAAGTTTCGGCTTGACCAAAGGAATGGCTGAAAATGGCGACATCGACATAACTTTCGTCATTCCCAAGCCCTGGGGCGATGAACCCAAGCAGTTTGCGCGTATAATCGGTGCAAATTGTACCCCGGTGGCTTGGCGCGACGTCAATTGGGACTATGTGCAAAGCAGGGTGGGCAACTTGATCGACCCGCAGCTTTACTACGACCTGCGCGACCACATATATGCCGATTTCAACTACATGAACACCAACGACCTCGGGTGCATAGAATTCTCAGGCCGTTATCCCGACAATCTGCTTGAGGAAATCAATAATTATTCGATTGTGGCGGGCGTGATCGCGCGAACCGTGCAATGTGACGTGATCCACTCGCACGACTGGCTTACATATCCGGCCGGCATCCATGCCAAGCAGGTCACCGGCAAGCCACTTGTGCTCCATGTCCATGCCACCGATTTCGACCGCAGCCGCGGTAACGTAAACCCCACCGTGTTCAATATCGAGCGTGACGGTTTCCTTAACGCCGACCACATCATCACGGTGAGCAACCTCACCCGCAATACAGTGATCGACAAGTATGGCATCGACCCGGCCAAGGTCACCACCGTGCACAATGCCGTTGAGCCGTTGAGCGACGAGTTGCTCAACGTAGAGATTCCGCCAAAGCACGACAAGGTGGTCACCTTCCTCGGGCGCATCACCATGCAGAAGGGTCCGGAATATTTCGTCGAGGCTGCATCGCAGGTGCTGCACAAGGTGCACAACGTGCAGTTTGTGATGGCCGGCGGCGGCGACATGATGGAGAAGATGATACGCCTGGCCGCGCAGCGCGACATATCCGACCGTTTCCACTTCGCAGGCTTTCTCAGGGGCAAGCAGGTGTATGAGATGCTCAAGGCCAGCGATGTCTACATTATGCCTTCGGTGAGTGAGCCTTTCGGAATCTCACCGCTTGAGGCAATGCAGATGGGTGTACCGTCGATTATCTCCAAACAGAGTGGTTGCGCCGAAATCCTGCACAATGTCATCAAGGTCGACTATTGGGACGTCAACGCAATGGCCGATGCCATTTACTCAATCATCAAATATCCCGCCATGTATAAGCAACTGAGCGAGCACGGACTTGAGG
>CAVIEK010000083.1:4581-5031 GCA_963641805.1 Bacteroides fragilis | reverse complement strand
GACTTATACGATATGAGAGTTATTTGTTTCTATTTCCAAATACATCAGCCTTTCAGGCTCAAGAATTACCGTTTCTTTGATATCGGTAACGACCACTACTATTACGACGACTTTGCCAACGATGACATTATCACGCGCATCGCGCACAGGTCTTACCTGCCCGCCAACCAGATGCTGCTCGACATGATTAAGCAGTATGGCGACAGCTTCAAGGTGGCTTTCTCTATCAGTGGAACGGCTCTGGAGCAGCTTGAGCAATATGTGCCGGAATTCATCGAGTCGATGAAGGAACTTGCCGACACCGGATGCGTGGAATTCCTCTCTGAGACCTATGCCCATTCGCTCTCGTCGCTCGAGGACCCCGACGAGTTTGTGGCCCAGGTGAAGGCTCACGACAAGAAAATCTATGAGCTCTTTGGTCAGCACCCCAAGGTGTTCCGCAACACCGAG
>CAVIEK010000083.1:0-4571 GCA_963641805.1 Bacteroides fragilis | reverse complement strand
CACCGAGCTCATCTACGACGACGACATCTCGGCAATGGTGCAGTCAATGGGGTTCAAGGGCGCAATCACCGATGGCGCAAAGCACATCCTCGGCTGGAAATCTCCCAACTACGTCTACTCGTCGGCCTTGGCTCCTAAGCTTAAATTGCTTCTCAAGAACTCAAAACTGAGCGACGACATCTCGTTCCGTTTCAGCAATCCCGAATGGCCGTCATATCCGCTTACCGCCGACAAGTATATCGACTGGATTGACCAGTTGCCTCAAGAGGAGCAGATTGTCAATCTGTTTATGAATTACGAGACTTTCGGTGAGCTTCAGCCTCGTGAGAGCGGCATCTTCGAGTTTATGAAGGCTCTGCCTCGATTTGCTGCCGAGAAGGGTATCCAGTTCATGACTCCTTCCGATATCGTCTCGAGAATGAAGGCGGTGGGGCAGTTGTCGGTGCCTTACCCTATGTCGTGGGCCGATGAGGCACGCGACACCAGCGCATGGCTTGGCAATATTTTGCAGCAGGAAGCGGTGAAGAAACTCTACTCGATAGGTGAGCGCGTGCGCCTGTGTGATGACCGCCGCATCAAGCAAGATTGGTATTACTTGCAGGCAAGCGACCATTTCTTCTACATGAGCACCAAGCACAGCGACGACGGCTCGGTTCACTCCCACTATAGCCCCTACGACTCTCCATATGTTGCATTTACCAACTATATGAATGTCCTCAGCGATTTCATGATTCGTGTTGAGGAACAGTTCCCGGAGTCGATAGGCAATGAGGAGCTGAACTCGCTGCTCCTCACAATACGCAATCAGGAAACAGAGATAGGGCACCTTAAGCGTGAGGTGGAACTGCTGCGCGACAACATTGTAAACGACACCGCAGGCGATTTTGAACCCGCCGCCGAGAAGAAGGGAACAGCCCCCAAGAAAAAGACGACTGCCAAATCTACCGGGGCCAAGAAACCTGCGTCCAAGCCAATCGCTAAAAAAAGTACAACCAAAAAGGCAACCACGACAAAAGCGAAAAAGTAGGAACACCCTATAGGTCCTATAGTCAACAAAGTCAGGCAAAATCATCGACAATCAGATGATTTTGCCTGACTTGCTTTTTGCCCATACCTCGCAACTGTGAATATGGCAAAGAGGCGGCCACCCTTGAATTCAGGCGGCCGCCTCCGGTCATATATCGTTAAACCGTGTGGGGCTATTTGTTGATGGTCTTCAACACTCTCACACTTCCGTCAGAGTAGGTGATGCGCTTAATGCATAATCCCTTGGATTGTGGATCGGCTTTGCGGCCTGCCACATCGAAGCATTCGGTGCTCTTCACCGTCTTTGCTCCGGCATAGGTGTCGGCCACGCCGGTTTCCTTGGTCACATACACCACCTTCGATCTGTTTTCCTTTCCGCCGCCGCGGTAGATGCTTTGCACTCCAATCTTGGTCCAGTTCTTGTCGTAGAAGTATATCACCGTCTTTCCATTGCTGGTATAGAAGTCATAGTTGGTGTCGAAGAATTGGTATGGGATGTCGGTCATATTGGAGTCCAACCCCACATATTGGTCGGGGGTGAACGTGTATATGC
Source organism: Bacteroides fragilis (assembly GCA_963641805.1). Lineage (GTDB taxonomy): Bacteria > Bacteroidota > Bacteroidia > Bacteroidales > Muribaculaceae > Sodaliphilus. Next base: position 2,992 of record CAVIEK010000083.1, on the reverse strand, counting down.
TGTCGTTGTAATAGATGTTGTAATACAGGTTGTTCTCGTTCAGCTGCTCGCCGTCTACGCCCACGGTTGGAATCACAATCTTCAGTTGGTCGCACTTGCTCAATTGCACCACCGTGATACTTGGGTCGGCGGGCACTATGGCCTTGTCCTCCTCAACGGTGAGAGTGGGTGCCACGTACTCTTTGATTATGTAAAGGTTGCTGCGCCCGGCGTTCATGATTATAGAGCTTGGGTAGGCGGCACGCAACGTGTCGCCATTCTCACCCTTTATTGTGAATGCCACCGAGTCACACTGGTCGTAGTTGAAATATTTGCTTCCGTTGCTTGGCGTTACCACTTTGGCGTTGCCTGTGAGCAGATACACGTGCGAGTTGTAAATCTTGTCGATGCCCATGTATTGTCGGGTGGGCAATACAGCCTTACCGTCGGATGTGAATTTTGCCCTTACTGCAGCGTCTGCCAAATCACTGAAAATGTTGTTGATGTAGGGCTGGTAGGGAGCCGACGGGTCGATGAGCACATTTGTCATAGTAGTGGTGGTCGAGTCGAGGTTTGCTGCCTTGGGTATGTATTCAAGCCGGTAGGTCATCTTGATGGCATTGTCGGGAGCCTTGACTGCAACATCGGGGTTGATTGTGTACTTTATGTTGTAGTCACCCATGTAGAACCATTCGCCGGTGGCGTCGCACAAGCCTATCAGGCAGTCGTCAACTTGGGTCAGCACGTGGTTCTTCCACACAAATCTCACGGTCGAGTCGGCCTTGTCGACTTCAAACGACGTTGAGTCGGCCGTCGGCTTCAGTCGTCTTGCATAATAGGGGTCGCCAGCGTCGATCGCATAGATTTGCGGAGTGGCCATCACTATGGTGTCGCCTTGGGCCTTGGTGCATTTTAGCCACGGTGAGCCGAGACCCCACACATAGGCTTGCGAGATGGGTGCCTGCACATAAATGTAGCCGTCGTTGCCCTCGACCACGCCGCCGAGACCTCCGTCAACCACCTGATAGTATATGTCGCCAAAACCAAGCCCGTAGGAGTTGGAGTTCACATACATGTTTTCGAAAAGTTGTCCGGCGGGAGCGCTGCTAATCGGGCTTTCGCTTGAGGCCTTTTGTGGCAATCGTTTTGTTGCCGCTTTGTGGTTGACGTCGCTCAGTTTCCACGTGTCTGACTGCAACGGGGTGTGGTTTCGTGGGGCTGTCTTGATGTCGGCACGCTGGCTCGCCATCGCTGAGATTGCAATTGCACAAATGCTGAGAAGTAATGTTCTTTTCATAAGCTATACCTTTTGTTGGTGTTGTAAATAATGTTGAATTATTGCAAAATTAGCTTATAAACATGAAAAGTGCAAGTGATGTAGTGTGTTTTAGTGAATGATTATAGTTTTGTGGCCGTTGTGCCACAATGCGGATGCTTACGGCATGTGTTAGGCTTCTTCGTTATCCTTCGGCGGAGGCCTTGTGTGTTATCCATTTTCCGGAGGCAAGCCTGATGAGAAATATTGTGCCCCGCACACACAACTCGGCACACATGGCTGTCCACACGCCTTTAAGTCCGTAGTGTGGTGCAAGGGTGGCGGCAAGTGTTAAGCGCACCCCCCACATGCTGGCAAAGTTCATCAGGCATGGAGCCACTGTGCTGCCGGCTCCCACAAACACTCCATAACTTACTATCGCAGCGGCAAACAGTGGTTCGGCCCACGCCTCAATCCTAAGCACTTCGGCACCGAGGCTCACCACTTCTTGCACCGGCGACATCATGCCCATCATCCATTCGGCTCCGGTATAGAGCAGGGCACCCATCAACCCCATAACCGCCATTCCGGCTGCCACCGTTATCACGGCAAAGCGTCGGGCCAGGTCTTTCCTGCCGGCGCCAAGGCTTTGGCCAATCAGCGTAGTGGCAGCATCGGCCACTCCGGTGCCTGGCATGTAGCAGATGCTTTCGGCAGTAACGGCAAAGGCATTGGCTGCAATGGCTATTGTCCCCAGCGGGGCAACAATGCCGGTGATTAAGATCTGGGCGCTGTTCATCACCACATATTGCATGCCCATGGGAAGGCCTATTCTCACCGCTTTGCCCACACACCACCCTTGTGGCTTGAAACTGCCTCTGCGGTCTTTTATCCTCAGGTCGCTGGAGCGCGTGGCAAGGCAATATAGCATGCCCCCGCATGTGGCTATTATGGCAATTGCCGTACCTAAGGCCGCTCCTGTCACGCCGAGTCCTGCTCCGGGCATCGTGATGTGTGTCCCGCAAAAGGCCACAAGGCGGGTGGGGTAGATGAGCAGGTAGTTGAACACCACGTCAAGCACGCACATCAGCACGTTCATTATGCTCGGCAGCTTCATGTTGCCGCTGCATCTGAGCATACCCGCGCCCAAAAAGTTGAGAACAATCACCGGCAGGCATGCCGAGTAGATGGTGAAATATGACGTGGCTTTCGCGCACACTCCGGCATCTCCACCGAGCCATACGGGCAGCCATGGACTTATCGAGCATCCTATCACAGTCATCACAAGACCGGCAATCACGCACACGGTGAGCGATTGCCTGAACACGCTCCTTGCCTTCTCGGTATTGTTGGCGCCGATGCAGTGCGCGACTTGCACTGCAAAACCTGTGGCAATTGCGCTGGCCACGCCGCTGAACAGCCAGGTTGTGGTCGAGATGATGCCGATGGCCGCCGAGTCCTCAGCGCCAAGCTGGCCCACCATCGAGGCATCGATATATTGCATGGCAACATTCGACACTTGCGCCATGATGGCGGGCATGCTCAATTGGGCGGTAAGGCTAAGTTGCTGGCCAAGGGTCATCTCTTCGCCATTGCGTATCTTTGCTATAAGTGATGTGTCGCGGTCTCTTGCCATCAGGTGCGTTTCGTATGCTTTGACAGATATTGTGCTTTGTGGGCGTGAATCCCAATTTATGGCGCAAACCAATGTTGTCCTAAATAATTTCAATAAAAAACAAAAAAGGAAGTAAAGCTAAG
>CAVIEK010000082.1:0-10760 GCA_963641805.1 Bacteroides fragilis | reverse complement strand
GTCTATAGCACAATTTTCCAGTCCGGAAATCCAGCGATATTTGCTTCTTCTGGAAGAATCAACCTGATAGGGGAGCATTTGGACTATAATGGCGGATTTGTTCTACCCGGTTCTATCGACAAATGTATCATGGCAGCTATTGGCGCAAATGGGACAACACGGGTAAAACTATACTCTGTTGACATGAGTGAATCGGCTGAATTTGACCTTCACGACGACCACCTTGTAAACCAGCAATGGGCTCGATACATCTACGGCGTGTGCAAGGAATTCCAAAAACGTGGAGCTACTGTAAATGGCTTTAACGCTGTATTTGCCGGGAATATACCGCTTGGTGCCGGTCTGTCGTCATCAGCCGCATTGGAATCCTGTTTTGCTTTCGCCTTGAACAGTATGTTTAATGGCGGCAAAATCGCCCAAGACGAACTCGCAAAAATCGGACAGGCAACCGAGCACAATTACTGTGGTGTTAATTGTGGAATCATGGATCAATTCGCATCTGTATTAGGGCGCAAGGGAAAGTTGATTAAACTTAATTGTGCGACTCTTGACTATGAGTATGTGCCATTTGCCCCCGATGGTTATAAGTTGGTTCTTGTTGACACCAAAGTCAAGCACCAATTATCCAATTCACCTTATAATGAGCGCCGCAAGTCGTGTGAGCGGGTTGCTGCCGAAATAGGAGTGGATTGGCTTTGCGATGCCTCCCTCCTGCAGCTTGATTCAATAAGGAGCAGAATTAGTGATGAAGATTACAAGCGTGCCAAATATGTGATTTCAGAGCAGCAACGTGTAATCGACGTGTGCCGATACTTGGCTGAAGGCAATTATGAAGCCGTGGGCGCACTAATGTATGAAACCCACAACGGACTCTCACACCTATATGAGGTGAGTTGTGAGGAACTCGACTTTCTTAACCACATTGCAAGAACATGTGGGGTCGCCGGCTCACGTGTGATGGGTGGCGGCTTTGGCGGATGCACCATAAATTTAGTGAAAGCCGAACGCTATAATCAGTTTGTAGAAACAGCGATAGCCGAATATACCGATAAATTCGGGCATCGGCCAGATATAATCGATGTCTCCATTAATGACGGTGCGCGAAAATGTGAATAAAATTAACATATACAATCATATTTAAAAAGTTAACAAATGAAACCAACTCTGTTTGTGTTAGCTGCCGGTATGGGCAGCCGTTATGGTGGTTTAAAGCAATTGGACGGTTTGGGTCCTCATGGGGAAACCATTATGGACTACTCCATTTACGATGCCATTAAAAGTGGTTTCGGAAAAGTGGTTTTTGTTATTAGAAAGGATTTTGAGGATGATTTCCGCAATAAGATTCTGTCGAAATACATCAGCCACATTCCCACCGAAGTGGTATTCCAATCGGTAGATAGCCTGCCTGATGGATTCAAATGTCCTGAAGACCGCGTAAAACCCTGGGGCACCAACCATGCGCTTTTAATGGGTAAGGATGTCATAAACGAGCCTTTTGCCATTATCAACTCTGATGACTACTATGGCCGCAACAGCTTTGAGGTAATGGCCAAAGAATTGACATCGCTACCGGCCGACTCAAAAAACAACTATTGCATGGTTGGTTTCAACGTGGGCAACACAATGTCGGAAAGCGGTACTGTGTCGCGTGGCGTTTGCAAAACCAACGACCAAAACTATCTTGTGTCGATTGTTGAGCGTACCAGCATTGGCTACAATGACAAGCATGAGATAGAATTTACAGACGAGAACGGTGAAAAGCAAATTCTTGACGCACAGACCCCTGTCTCAATGAACTTTTGGGGATTTACTCCCGATTATTTCAAACACAGTGAACAGGGTTTTATCGAATTCCTCAACAAGAGTATTAATGTGCCCAAATCAGAATTCTTTATACCGACACTCGTGGATGAGTTAATCGACAAACAGATTGCTAAAGTTAAGGTGCTGCGCACCGATTCTAAATGGTTTGGTGTGACATACAGCGCCGACCGCCAGAATGTGGTTGACAAGTTTGCTCAACTTCATCGCGATGGCATTTATCCCGACTCTTTATTCTAAATAGCATCAAACATTGCCAATATAAACCAGTAGCGGGGCTGTACCACATAAGGCACAGCCCTGTTTTTTGTATGCTCGGCATGAGCAATGACTAACGGGGTGAACCTTTTTTAGATCTCAGAATGTGTCAAGTTTTTCTAGTTCAAGACAATCGCTGAATAGTTGCCATTTTATACGGGTCTCCCGGCAGAGGAGTCGATGATTCCGTTCATGATGGCATAGATACTGAGCCCCGAAACGCTTTTGATCCCAAGTTTAGCGGTTATGTTTTTGCGATGGGTTAATACAGTGTTGATGCTGATGTGGAGTTTGTCGGCAATTTCTTTATTTATCAGGCCACTCACAACGAGTCGCAAAACCTCTGTCTCGCGTATCGACAGTTTGTTTTGCTGATTGCTGAGGTTTTGCCGGTTGCCTGATGAGAATATTTCTTCGAGACGTTCAATCAGATCACTCTCTTTTGCCTGCCTGTTTAAGAGCTTGGGCTCTGAATTGGTGTCGGTGCTTGATGCTGTCACAACGATGGTTTTACTCTTGTTGATGGAGAAGAAACCGGCATCGGCAACAAATGATGACTCATCGGTGAAAAAATAGTCAGCATCTTCGGCCACGCACGGCTGCCTTAAGGTTTCTGTCGTGGCTATTATATGTGCTGTCATGTCGAACGACACGCTCAGTATGTGCTTAAGCCCCACGGCAAGCAGGGTGTCGTTGGTGACTATATATGTTGTTGCCATCGCGTGTTCACGTTATTATTTCGTTTTCGACATGAGTTTACTTATCGGTAGCAATATGCGATTGCGTATGCGATTGTTCTTCGCTATATCTTTTTTTAGGCTAAATACCGCAAAAACCACAGCATGGCACAAGTTCAAGTCATAATTTCCCCTCAGGTGGATGATCAACATGTTAATCAAATCGTCAATTTTGTCTTCAACAGAGTCATTGTCTTGGGGGAAATGACCGGCCTCCACATCAATGTCAGAGATGTGTCCCACTTCTATCTCATTATTTATGATTTCGGGAAACCAATGGTTCTCATCTTCGGTTATACGTCCTATCAACTCGTTTTTCACCTCATCGAAGAATTCCTTTATTAGTGGAAGGTTACTGCTTTTCAAATCTGATTTTTCCATAAGCAGATTGAAGTGCCTTTCAATGTTGGGCAACTGATAGTGCACATAATATTTGTTTGTCTTTTTCAAATAGCCCACAATGGTAGCTGCACTGAAGGTGCTAAGTATGCGTTCGGGAAAATATTCTTCGTTGAGATAAACATTTAGGATGGTTGCAAAGAAGCTGGAATCCAGCTCAAGATCGGAGCATACATTTTTGATACATTTATCACCGACCCCCAACTTGATGCCGAAACGGTTGTAGACGGTAATGATGCTTGGGTCTTTAAGCGCAATATCGCAAAGACGGGTTAGTGTGTCGACTAATGCCATTTGGGTTTGTCTTATTTATTTGTTGGTAAGCTCGGTCTGGTAAGCTGTATATGACTTACGGAAACTCACATGCGATGGAGTAACAACCCCGCAAAGAGGGATATCATGGCTCTCGGTTGGCACCTCATCTACGAATTGGACATCAAATGCCACACCAATCGTGAATGCCTTGCAGCTGGCAAGAAGTCTGTCGTAATATCCACGGCCACGTCCCAGCCTGTTGCAGTGACCATCGAGTGCAATAGCCGGCACAATTATCAGGTCGAGGCATGTGGGATTTACGGCTTCTCCTGCAGGTTCCTTTATTCCAAAGGCTCCAGTGTGCAAGTCACTGTCAAGTTTCACAATTTCAATATCGTTGCCTTTAACCCGTGGCAAGAACACGTTTTTCTCTTTCGCCCAACGGGGCAGCACATCTTCAGTGGGCAATTCATCGGGAAGTGAGGCATATAGCATCACGTTGCTGGCGTTTCTGAAAGCCCTCAAAGCTTCTACCGTGTCAAACACAGCCCTGGCTTCAGCCGTTTTGGATATAGGTGTCAAACGGGTTTTCAGCTGTTTTATTTTCTTACGGATTTCTTGCTTGGTTTGAGCCATTTTGCCGGGATTTAGTTTGTTATAGGAAAAGATGCCTTGTGCTTGTTTAGTGACTTTATGGCCACTTCAATCACATTGTCGGTCTTGTTGATGATGGGGTAGTAGGCATTCGAGCCAAACACGTCTCGCGCAATCAGAGCCTTGAGTTGTGAACAGATCAAGTCGCGTGAGATATTGATGTAGTACCATCGTGCCGGCACGCCCTTGCGCGTGGCATAATCAACAAAGTCGTTGATCAGAGCATCGTTGCTGGGCAGTGTGCGCAAGAACTGTTTGTAGTCTTTCATCTGCTTCAGTTTTCCTCTATTGACATCTACATAGTGGAATGCATACTGTTGGATCACCCCTGCATTTAATACCGAGATATAGTAAGATGATATTCCAGACGTGTCACGTGGCACAAATATATCGGGGATAATGCCACCGCCGCCGTATACCTTTCGGCCATGCGCCGTCTCAAAGATTTTCGACTTGTCGATTTTTATGCTGTCGCGACTGAATAGCTCACCGTTGCTGTATCGGTTAAGCAATTCCTTCTCATAGGCCATTTCGCCCTCTTTGTATGATTTTTGTATACACCGGCCCGATGGGGTGTAGTATCTGGCTATAGTGAGCCTTATGGCGCTACTGTCAGGCAGCATGAACTGTTTTTGCACAAGTCCTTTGCCGAATGATCGGTTGCCGATAATAAGCCCCCTATCGTTATCTTGTATGGCACCGGCAAATATCTCACTGGAACTGGCAGAGTACTCATCCATGAGCACTACAATCTCAGCATCTTGAAATGAGCCGTTGCCATCACTATATACCATGCTGTCGTCACGCTTGAAACGTCCTTTGGTGCACACTATCAGTTGGTTCTCACTCAAGAACTCATTGGCCATTGTTATGGCCACTTCCATATAGCCACCTCCGTTGCCGCGCAAGTCCACTATATAGCGTTTAGCCCCGTCGCTTTTCAATGTGCTTAGGGCATTAATGAATTCATTGTAAGTGTTACTGCCGAATTGGTTGACCTTCACATAACCAGTGGTTGGCTCAATCATGTAATAGGCATCTACGGAATTAACCGGCACATCGCCGCGTTTCACATTGAAAGTAAGCAACTTGGGTGAAGTGGCACGCTTTATTCCTAACTTCACCATGGTGTTTTTATCACCACGGAGCTTTGATCTCACAAAATTTGCATCTACGCCCTCACCCACGTAAGTGCTGTCATTGACTGTGACTATGCGGTCGCCGGCAAGGAGACCTGCCTTATACGACGGCCCGCCTGGAATCACTTCAATCACGGTAATGGTGTCGTTGTAGATTTGAAACGAGATACCGATTCCGCTGAAACTGCCGTTAAGCTCTTCTTGGGCCGCTTTCATGTCTTTTGCGCTGAAATAGACGGTGTGAGGGTCAAGTTTGCTTAGGATTTGCGGAATTGACATCTCTATCAAGTCATTGATGTTCACGCTGTCGTCAACATAATCATCTGCAATCAGGTTGAGAATTGTGTTGAGCTTGCGGTCACTGTCGGCAGTATAACGCTGATTAGAGAATCGGTTACCTACAACAATGCCGATAATGACCGAAAACGCGATGGCTATAGGCAGCCATAAATAGTCGTGTTTGTTGTTCGACTTGTTCATTATATTGTCGTTGAAGCTAAAATCTGTGATTTTAAACTATAAGATGCTGGCTTCTGGCTCATTGCTGCTGTTGTCGGCATTGAGGAGCACGCACTCAATTCCTGCCCGCTTAAGCAGGTCGACACCGTCGGTAAGACGGTAAATCTCGCCAAAGACCACTCGTTTAATGCCGGCTTGAATAATCAGCTTGGCACATTCAATGCAAGGTGAGGCGGTCACATAAAGAGTGGAACCATTGCTGCTATTGTTACTTTGTGCCACTTTGGTAATGGCATTGGCTTCGGCGTGCAACACATAAGCCTTGGTGTGGTTGTATTCATCCTCGCACACGTTCTCAAACCCTACCGGAGTGCCATTAAAGCCATCTGAGATTATCATTTTGTCTTTCACAATGATGGCTCCAACTTGCCGACGGCGGCAATATGAATTCTCTGCCCAAATCTGTGCCATCCTCAGGTAGCGCGAATCGAGCAGCAGCTGCTTGTGGTTGGAATTATCTGTCATTCTTCCGTATTAATGCTATTGTAACATTAGTGAATTCAAGCCAGTTAAGATTAGCAGAGTGCTAATTTGACCCTTATGGCTGAAATCGGGTACAAATATACTCAATAAAAACAAAAGCGAGGTGACTTATATTAAAAAAACTCACCTCACTTTGTTGGTTTCACGCTTGTGTTGATGAAGCGTCAACGTGTGATTCCATCACGCTTGAGGAGGGCGTCAATTTTTGGCCCACGTCCGCGGAATTTCTTATACATCTCCATAGGTGGCTCGGTTCCACCTCTCGACAGGATTATGTCACGGAAGGCTTTTGAGGTCTCTGGATTGAATATCCCGTCTTCTTTGAATTTCGAGAATGCATCGGCATCAAGCACTTCGGCCCACTTATAGCCATAATATCCGGCAGCGTATCCGCCCGAAAATATATGCGTGAATTGTGGCGACATAATACAGCCGTCGACAGGCTTGAACACTTCTACTGGTTTCATTGCATCATATTCCATCTTAAAGGCATCGCCGTCAAACGGTTTGGTTATTGTATGCCATGCCATGTCGATGAACCCGAAACCTAACTGACGGATGCATGAATAGGCAGCCCCATAGCGTGACGAGGCCACCACATTGTCAATAAGCTGCTGAGGAATGGGAGCCCCAGTTGCATAATGCTTGGCAAAACTGTCGAGAAACTCCCGCTCGGTAAGAAAGTTCTCGTTGAACTGTGACGGCATTTCCACAAAGTCGCGATACACATTAGTGCCCGATGTGGATGCATATTTGCAGCGGGAAAGCAAGCTATGCAATCCATGACCGAATTCATGGATGAAGGTCTCAACCTCATAGAATGTGAGCAGTGATGGCTTTGTGTCGGTTGGGCGGGTAAAATTCATTGTCAGAGTGACTAACGGACGCACGTCGTTACCGTCGGCATCCACATATTGCTCACGAAAGTTGGTCATCCAAGCACCGCTTTGCTTTGTGGCACGCGGAAAGAAGTCGGTATACAGCATTCCCATGAACTTGCCGTTCTCATCAGTCACGTCATAGGCCTTCATCTCGGCATTGAAAACCTGGGCATCGTAGTTCTCGGTAAAATGCAGTCCATAAAGTCGAGAGGCAAGCCCGAAGATGCCACGAGTCACATTGTCGAGCTCAAAATAAGGTCTGAGAAGCTCGTCATTTACTTTATACTTTTCGTCTTTCTCTTTGTTGGAGTAGTACGAGTAGTCCCAAGGCATAATGGTGATGGGTTTTCCCTCGAGCTTTGACGCATATTCGGTGAGCTCCTTCATGTCGGCTTTTTGAACAGGCAAGTAGGCAGTTTTGAGCTGATTGAGCATGTCGTACACGTTATTTGTGTTTTCAGCCATGCGATTCTGAAGTTGATATTCGGCAAAAGTCTTGAAGCCGAGCAAATTTGCTATAGCCAATCGGGTGTTGGCTATTTTCTTCATAATCTCTATATTGCTGAATTCACCACTTGTGCACTGAGCGTTATACATTTTGTATAGTTTCTCTCGTAAATCACGCCGTGACGAGTATTTCATGAAAGCCATATAGCTCGGTGCGTGCAAGGTGATCACATATTTACCATCAAGATTAGCTTCTTTTGCGGCCGCACTGGCAGCCTCAAGAGCACTTTCGGGCAATCCAGCCACATCATCACCGTCAAGCACAAGCTTTTGTGCACTAGTGGCTTTCAGCGCATTTTGTTCAAATTTCAGGCACAACTCAGTCAGATTACGGCTTAGCTCTTTGTATCGCTCGCGATTGGCGCCTTCAAGCGAGGCACCGCTGCTCACAAAGGACATATAAGTTTTTTTCAGCAACATATAATCCTCATTGTCGTAAGCCTTTCGGTTGAAGTTCTTATACACTTGCTTGATGCGCAGCCACAATTTCTCGTTGAGTGTTATGCTATTACTGTGTTCAGAAAGTATTGGGGCCATTTTTTGCGAAATCGCTTGCAGAGTATCGTCGGCATTAGCCGAGAGAAGCGGATAGAACACATTGAGCACTCTATTAAGGGTATTGCCCGACCGCTCTAAGGCTACTATAGTGTTCTCGAATGTGGGCTCTGCCGTTTGATTCGTTATTGCCTGAATCTCGGCTTGGTGTTCTTTTATGCCTTGCATAATGGCCGGCTCGAAATCAGAGTTTGTGATTCTGTCGAATGGGATTGCTCCATGTGTTGTCTTAAACTCATGGAGAAATACGTTGTCTGCGTTCATCATTAGTGTGATTGTGATAATTGATAAAAACGTCGTTAATATGCGTTTCATATATGGGGTGTTAAAGTTGATATTTCTGTGCATTGTTGCTCATGAGCACAGCGTCGGCAACAAGGTGTAAGTCGTTTTCAGATATGCCTTTTGCGTCGAGGTAGCCTTTGTCGGCCATGAGTGCCGAAATGAACCGCTGCTCATCACCTCCACTGGCATTCAGCGCATTCTTGTAGTTTTCGACTGCTTCACTCATATGCCCGTTGCACAAGAGCAAGTGCCCGTAATTAAGGTAATCTTGGGCCGAGGGTGTATCGTCGTTGATTACTTTCTTATAATATTCCTGACTTTGGCTGAAATTGCCAGTCAGGAATGAGCACCATGCAATCGGGCGCCATGCCTTATGTTTAGCTCCTGCAATAAAATCAACCTTAAAGTATTGGTTCATGGCTTCGGCCACATTTCCTTTTTCCAAAAGGCAATGTCCAACACTTAGTGCTACACCTATATTGCCTGGACTGATTGCCTCTGCTTTCTTGAAATATTCTATGGCTTTATCGAAATTACGCAAGTTTCTGTAGACTTGGGCTATGTGTTTAATATTCCACACGTCGGTGTCGCAAGCCATTTCATACTTTTTGAAATAATCTAAGGCACTTTTGTTATCGCCAGTGTTTTGATAGGCGAATCCTATTTTTTGGAACACCCGCGGATCAACATCGCCAGGTTGTGCCAATATCATATCGTAATAGCGAATAGCATCAGCGAAGAATCCAATCTTCAAGTAATATTCAGCGACAATGTTCAGACTGTCGCCGCGCAGTAGCCACTCTCCTATGAACGGGATATTCTCCAAGTCGAATTTTGATTCGAAAATGGGCTTGAAATCCTTTTGACGGGAAAACAACCGGAAGAAGCGGTACAAGTCGTGTATATAAATGTCGGCAAGCGAATCACGCGACTTGCGACTGCTGGCATCTGCTTTGTCGGGCATGGAGGTGTCTGCGCCACTAAATTGTTCCGACAAGGTCTTTTTACGAGCCTCAGGCATGGCCATTACGGCTAACGCGAGCGAGAACTTGTCGCTGTTGCAAAGAAATGGAGCAAAGTCAAACAACCGCATTAGGGCATCAGAGTCTCCCGAATCGGTCATGAGCGCCGAATGGTCGGCATGAAACGGCATGAACCAGTTAGAGAGCGTTTGGAAAAATGGATATGATTTTAACATCGAAAAGGAGTGAATAAACATATCGTTACCCTCCATTTGCAATTCGGTTAGTTCCTCCATTTTCTTGTTTATCCCACTCTCATCAAGCCATTGCTGCCATTCGGGGTTGTCTTCAAGCTCACTTAAGTCGTTAATGGAACTGTGCTTCCTGATTTTGTCCATTAAATCAGGATTAGGCTTCATCATGTCGGGCATAATGGCTTCAGACATCTTCTTGCTTACGTTTTCCGTGTTGCGGGAGCGCGCCAACCTCAGAAACACTGATTGCACATCGGCTTCGGCGTTTGAGGTGCCGCCAATGGCATCCATCGCCTTGCAAACTGCCGATGACAATGCAGCACGATTGCGATGCAAATTCAACGTGATTATGATTCCCACGATTGCTCGCATCTGCACATCCACATCGGCCGAACTGTTGTATATGTTTGCCAACAACAACAGTTTGTCTTGGTCATAGAAACAAATCAGCCCTAATGTAAGAGCCGTGACAATCATGCTTTTAAAATAGGAAGGGATGTCGGGTGACGATAATGCGTTGCAAATGGTCTCTGTATCACCCTTGCTTATTGGATAGGAGCTCCAAACCTTATTGAACATATTGCTTTCAGCCTTTTCACGCTGTCCAAGCGTTTCGGGACGTACAATTCCCCCGGCCGATTTAATTTCGGCTATGTCGGCACACTGGCCGGCATACTGGTGTAGCGCATCGGCCAAATCAAGATTGAGACCGGATTTATGACGAAGATAGAACAGATTGTATGATGTCGGAATTTCAGATTCAATTAAGCACCGGTCCACCAGTACCAATAGAGACTCTATCATGTCGTTTAGCACACTCTCACGCTCGGGGTCAAGCATTCCCTGTGTCAGATACTGGAGCATATAACGGTAAGTCATGGCAAGCCGGTTGTATTCGTCAATAAATTCACCTTTTGCCACGCCATTAACCATTTCTTTCACAATAAGCATTGCTTCTGCTATTCTCCTGCTTAACAGTAGCGCCGAAGCCTTATCCCAATTACTTGAAATTTCACTTGCTGTCATATTGAATTTAAGCGTGTGTATTTTC
>CAVIEK010000081.1:0-10788 GCA_963641805.1 Bacteroides fragilis | reverse complement strand
CCCATAGATTCTTTGGCCCCTGGAAACTTTATGGATGACTATGCAGACCCTCGTGATTTTGACAAACCTGTTTTCGTGGAATTTAGAATACAAAATAAAAACGGACACGCAGCAAAACCGTCTCTGACGAAATAGATGATGAATAGCTAGATTAATTAAATTGACACAATCAAGTTTTATTATAGAATTTAAAAGGCAGATGGATATCTTATTCCGAACTCGCATTAGTAATTAAGCGGAAAGATTCCAAAGAGTGTGGCAAGTGACACACTGTGGACTGTTCAGCCCGGGTTTGCTCAAGGGCCGGCGAGCGGTGTGGCTTGGGAATTTGCGCGGTGGCGCGGTGCGTTGTAGGGGTGAAAGTGAACTGACCGGAGCGGCACCACTTTTTTAACCTATTTTAACCGCGTTTGGGCGTCTTGCGGCCACCAATGTGCGGCAAAGATTGGTTTCGATACTGATTTTATTGCTAATTTTGCGTGATGATGTCAAATTGTAGCCACCGATGGCTGTGATTTGTCGAAATTGAATAAAGAAGAAAGTTTTGTTATGAAGTCGGACAGCGTAGTAATCATTCCCACCTATAACGAGAAGGAGAACATCAGCAATATCATACATGCCGTGTTGGGGCTCGAGGGTCACCAGTTCGATGTGCTGGTAATCGACGACAACAGCCAAGATGGCACAGGTGCCATTGTCGACAACCTCATTGCCGAGATTCCCGACCGCGTTCACATCATCAAGCGTGCCGGAAAGCTCGGACTGGGCACGGCCTACATCACTGGTTTCAAATGGGCGCTTGAGCAGGGCTACGACTTTATAATAGAAATGGATGCCGATTTCTCGCATCCGCCCAAGGATCTAATTCCCATGCAGCGCGCTTGCGCAAGCGAGGGAGCCGATGTGGCAGTGGGCTCACGTTACGTGAGCGGTGTCAATGTGGTCAACTGGCCCATGGGACGCGTGCTCATGAGTTACTATGCCTCGGCCTATGTGCGCCTGGTCACCGGCATGCATGTGCAAGACACCACCGCCGGATTTGTGTGCTACCGCCGCGAGGTGCTTGAGGCCATCGATCTCGACAAGGTGGAATTCAAGGGCTATGCTTTCCAAATCGAAATGAAATTCACTGCCTATAAGATGGGATTTACCATCAAGGAGGTGCCTATCATATTTGTCAACCGCGTGCTTGGCACGAGCAAGATGAATTCTGGCATCTTCGGCGAGGCTTTGTTTGGTGTGATAAAACTGCGGCTTGAGTCGTGGTTCTGCAAAAAGCGTTTTGTGCGCCGATGTAGTGGCAGCCGGCTCTGACGCAGTTGCCAGCATTCATCGCAAAGCATCCCAATCGCTCAATCACAAATCAGAACGTCTTAATTCCGATGAATTGCCGCGTGGCGCAGCTTGCGGCAAGCTATTAGTGTATCTGCCGGTCGCCTTTCATGGTGCGGTCAAGGCGGCAAGTGCGTCTTGCGCCTTTGTGAGTGAGAATACAACCACAGCAAAATATCAAAACATCTGAATATGGAACTATTGTATAATGGCTTAATCGTCAATGACGGTCACACTGCCAAAGGCTATCTGGCAATGGACAATGGCATAATCACCGAGGTGGGCGCCGGCGTGCCGTCGGCCGATCTGCTGCAGGCGGCGCAGGGAACGGCCACCGATGTCGGTGGGGCTATGATAATGCCCGGAGTGATTGATGAGCATGTGCACTTCCGTGATCCGGGACTCACGCAGAAGGCCGATATCGAGACCGAGAGCCGCGCTGCCGTGGCAGGCGGTGTCACATCATATATGGACATGCCCAACGTGTTCCCGCCCACGGTGACTCTCGACCGGCTCGAATACAAGATGCGCCGGGCTTCGCTTGTGTCGCACGCCAACTACAGCTTTTATATAGGAGCCACCGACAACAACTTCGACGAAGTGATTCGCCAGACCGACTTCAGGCGTGTGTGCGGAATCAAGGCGTTCTTGGGCAAAAGCACTGGAGGCATGTTGCTTAGCGACCCTGAGGCAATGAGGCTTGTGTTTGGCTTCGAGGGACCGATTGTGGCAATACACAGTGAGGACGAGGATGTGATAGCGCGCAACCGGGCGCGCTATGTGGCCGAGTTTGGTCCTGACCTCCCGCTGGCCTATCATCCGCTCATACGCAGCACCGAGGCTTGCCTTGTGAGCACCCGTGCGGCCATCAGCCTTGCCCGTCGACTTGGAACCCGTCTGCATGTGATGCACATCAGCACCAGCGACGAGCTCGCCTTGCTTGATCACGGTACCGACCTGCGCAAAAAGCGCATAACCGCTGAGGCTGTGATAGCCCACTTGCTTTTTACTGCCGACGACTATGACAGCCTCGGCAATCGCATCAAGTGCAACCCCGCAGTGAAGTCGGCGGCCGACCGCGACGCATTGCGCAAGGCTGTGGCGAGCGGCCTCATCGACACCATAGGTACCGACCATGCGCCACACCTCCTTGCCGACAAGCAGGGCGGATGCCTTAAGGCCGCATCGGGGATGCCCATGGTGCAGTTCTCGCTGGTGGCGATGCTTGAGCTGGCACATCAGGGTGTGCTCAGTGTGGAGCAGGTGGTGCGGCGCATGTGTCATGCGCCGGCCGACCTCTACCGTATCGACCGTCGCGGCTATCTGCGTCGCGGCTATTATGCCGACGTGACTGTAGTTGACAACTTGGCTGTGCCGCATGTGATTGCCGATGCCGATGTGGTGTCGAAGTGCGGTTGGACTCCGCTCAACGGAATGCCGGTACACAATCGTGTGGAGCGCACCTATGTGGGCGGGCGTCTCGCATACGATCGCATGCGTGGCGGCGTTGTCGCTAATGTCCGCGGCTCAGCGCTTGAATTCAATGTGTGACGGCGATTTTTTTGAAGAGAGCGTCTAGGCTTTATGACGACAGTCGCAAAATAAATAAAAACCAATAGGGAGATTTAATTATTAAAAGAAGCATCTGATTATGAAGATTTATCAGCAATCATCGAGCCTTATCGGCAACACCCCCCTCCTTGAGGTGGCAAAAATAGAGAAAGAGGAAGGACTGCGCGCACGCGTGCTTGTGAAACTTGAGTATTTCAACCCTGGCGGCAGCGTGAAAGACCGCGTGGCTCTTGCCATGGTTGAGGCTGCTGAGCGTAGCGGCGCTTTGCACAGCGGAGGCACCATTATCGAACCAACAAGTGGTAACACCGGTGTGGGACTTGCCATGGTGGCTGCCGCCAAAGGCTACAAGGCTGTGATAGTGATGCCTGAGACCATGAGTGAGGAGCGTCGCCGGCTTATAGCCGCTTATGGCGCGCAACTGGTGCTCACCCCTGGCGCTGAGGGCATGAAGGGAGCCATAGCCAAGGCTGAGCAGTTGCTTGCCACGACTCCGGGAGCAATCATCCCGCAGCAGTTTGAGAACCCGGCCAATCCGCAAGTGCACTACACCACTACCGGACCTGAGATTTGGCGTGACACCGAGGGCGCTGTCGACATCATAGTGGCTGGAGTGGGCACCGGTGGCACTCTGAGCGGTGTGGCGCGTGCGCTGAAGGAGCGCAAGCCGCAGGTTCAGGCCTATGCCGTTGAGCCTGCAAGTTCTCCTGTCCTCTCGGGTGGCGCGCCTGGATCCCATAAAATCCAGGGCATTGGAGCAGGATTCGTTCCAAAGAATTATGATGCGTCGATGGCCGACGGCATAATCACTGTGACTAATGATGACGCATTTGCCGCAGCCCGGCTGATGGCACAGCATCAAGGTGTGCTTGTGGGTATATCGAGCGGTGCTGCCTTGCATGCTGCCTTGATGCTCGCCCGCCGTCCCGAGAATGAGGGCAAGACCATTGTGGCAATTATGCCCGACACAGGCGAGCGTTACCTAAGCACCGCCCTTTTTCAGTGATTGTCTGCATAGCGTTGCCTTTTAAGACTTCATAGTGACTGACGTTGCCAAAATAGCAATATTTAGGTATTGTGCCGCCATAGCGGTGAAAGTAACTTTGCCTAAAAGAATTTTTTAAAGGAAAGATATTATTGCAGATGGCAAAAATTGGTATTTTCTATGGTTCCTCAACTGGCACGTGTGAGGATGTGGCCGCAAAAATAGCGGCAAAGCTTGATGGTGCCGAAGTGGTGAACGCTGCCGACCTATCGGCCGACAAGGTGGCTGCCTACGATGTGCTGTTGCTCGGTTCGTCGACTTGGGGCGCCGGTGAGCTACAGGATGACTGGTATGACGCATGCGACACGTTGCACAACCTCGACCTGAAAGGGAAAAAGGTGGCTCTCTTTGCCGTGGGCGACAGTGCCTGCTATCCCGACACTTTCTGTGGGGCGCTCGCTCCGCTCTACGACGCGGTGAAGGAAAGCGGAGCCGATGTGGTGGGGCAGGTATCGGCCAGCGGCTACACTTTCGACGACAGTGAGGGCGTGGTTGATGGCAACTTCCTTGGGTTGGCTCTTGACGAGACCAATGAGCCCGACCTTACCGACGGCCGCATCGAAGCGTGGATAAAGGAATTGGGATTATAGTAAAAAAACACGCATAATGTTTTCAGAATGCTAAGGCCTCAGCACCCGGTGCTGAGGCCTTAGCGCTTAGGTGGGGTTGGTGGTTTTTTAGTAACTTTGCAGCATGATTGACACAAAAATGCATCGGTTGACGCTCGATTGCGAGCCTCCGGGCAGGTTCACATATCCGTTCCACTATGAGCCCCACCCACTGTGCCGCGATGCGGCCTCGCAGGTGGCCGCCTATTTGCGCACACGCCCTGAGTGGAACGATGAACTTGAGGCAGGAAAGATGCTTGGTGTGCTGGTGGTGCGCGACACCCATGGTGGTGACATGGGATTTTTGGCTGCTTTCTCGGGCAATCTCGCGGGCAGCAATGAGCACGACTATTTTGTGCCTCCGGTCTATGATTTGTTGCATCCCGATGGAGAGTTTCGTCGTGGTGAGCGTGAAATAAGCGCCGTCAACGCCGAGATAGCATCGGTTGAGCAGTCGGGCTGTCTTGCCCGCCTAAAGGATGCTTGTGATGCCGTGAATGTTGAGTGGCAACGGCGCATCGATGATTATGCAGCCTTTGTGCGCCAGTCGAGGGCAAAACGAGAGGCGATGCGGCAAAGCGCCGGATGTGACAGTGCCGTGCTGCTGAAATTGGCATCTGAAAGCCAATTCCAGAAAGCGCAGCTGAAACGACTAAAGGCGAGCGCAGCCCAAGCTATAAAGGAAGCCCAAGGGCCTGTTGACCGTATTCTGGCTCAAATTGACGACCTTAAGTCGCGTCGTAAACTCATGAGTGAGGCTTTGCAAAAACGAATCTTCAGTCTTTTCGTGGTGCACAACGCGCTTGGGCAGCAGATGTCGCTGACCGATGTGTTCGCCCGTGCCACAGGGCATGAGCCACCTGCTGGCGCAGGTGAGTGCGCGGCACCAAAATTGCTTGAGTATGCCTATCGCCACGGCCTTAAGCCGCTGTGCATGGCTGAGTTCTGGTGGGGACGATCTCCTTTGGCCGAGATCCGTTGTCATGGGCATTACTACCCTGCGTGTCACAGTAAGTGTGGCCCCATTTTGGGCTTCATGCTTCAAGGACTTGATGTCGATGACAATCCGCTCGTGACACCGCTTGATGGACAAGAACTGCGCGTTGTTTACGACGACGAGTGGCTTTTGGTGGTCGACAAGCCTGCCGGAATGCTCAGTGTGCCGGGCAAGGAAGGGACGGAATCGGTGCAGAGTGTGTTGCGCAAGATGTTGCCCGATGCCACTGGGCCACTTGTGGCGCATAGGCTCGACTTGGCCACAAGCGGATTGATTGTGGCGGCCAAGACGAGCAGTGTGCACAAGGCACTGCAGCGGCAGTTTGCGGCGCGTCGGGTGCACAAGACCTATGTGGCGGTGGTGGAGGGCTGTGTGAAGGGCGACGGAGGACACGTGCGCTTGCCGCTGCGCCCCGACCTCGACGACCGTCCCCGTCAACTTGTGGATTTTGAGCATGGCCGCACAACAGTCACCGCATGGCGGGTACTCAGCCGCAATGCCGACGGCACAGTGCGGCTCGAGATGCATCCTCTCACGGGACGCACCCACCAGTTGCGTGTGCATGCGGCCCATCACTTGGGACTTGATGCTCCCATTGTGGGTGACAGGCTTTATGGCGGAAGGCAATGCCGGCGCTTGTTGCTGCATGCTGCGGCAATCACGTTCATTCATCCGGTGAGTGGGCGTAGGGTCACTGTGCAGTCGCCTGTGCCGTTTTAACCGCATTGTCGCAGGGCGAGAATGAGAAAAGGCGCGGCCAGTGGATTTCTGGAACCCTTGGCCGCGCCGTAGTTGTTTTCTCGTGGCTTACATTACATCATCAGTATTCTATCTGGTTGTTGACCATGCGTGCCACGTCCCATGGCGCAGGATCGCCTCCGAGGAAGCGGTGGAACCAGTCGAGGTGGGCGTTGTAGTAGAGCGGCATCGACTTCATGGTGTCGGGCCAGTGGCCGTCGTTGGCCAGCACAATCAGGCGCGACGGGATGTCAAGCGACTGCAGTGCGGTGAAGTACTGCAGGCTTTGGTTGTACGACACGCGGTAGTCACGCTCGCCAGTGATGATGAGCGTGGGGGTGGCAAATTTGTCGATGTAGCTCGACGGTGACCATTTTTGGTACATGTCGCTTGTCCATGGACGCCCCTCGAGCTCAAATTCCGGGAACCAGAGTTCCTCGGTGGTGCCCCACATCGAGCGCAGGTCATACACCCCCATCATCGATGCCAGGCACTTGAAGCGGCGTGTGTGCCCTTGAATCCAGTTCATCATGTAGCCGCCATACGACCACCCCATGGCGCCCATGCGTGTCGAGTCCACATAGTCGAGTTTTGCAAGCGCGTCGGTTACCAGCATCACGTCGTCGAAAGCCTTGCCTCCCCAGTCGCCTGATATGGAACGGCAGAAAGCCTGCCCGTAGCCTGTCGACCCGTGAATGTTGGGGTAGGCCACCACATAGCCGGCGCCGGGATACACCTGCCAGTCGCCGCGGAACGAGTTCATCCACATCTGTTGCGGCCCGCCGTGGACGTTGAGCACAAGCGGGTATTTCTTCGACGGGTCGAAGTCGTGCGGTTTTACGATGAATACCTGCACTTTGTCGCCGTTGGCTCCGTCGACCCATATCGATTCTGATGGCCGTATGTCGACCTCATTCTCAAGATCGTCGTTGAGGTGGGTGAGCTGCACCTCGTGTCCCTTGCTCTGGCTGTAGAGTGCCACAGGGCGACCTGTGGTGCTGTAGGTGTAGTAGAAGTTGCCCTTGCCGTCGGTGTCATAGCTGGTGATGGCCTTGCCGGTGACTGCGGCGGTAATGGCACCGCTTGTGATGTCGAGCTTATAGAGGGGCTGTGCGCCTTGTACGGCGCCCACAAAGTAGATGGTGCGGGAGTCGGCTCCCCACTTGAAGTCGGTGACCCAGTTGTCGAAACTGTCGGTCACGATGCGCGATGTGCCGCTTTTGCGGTCGTAGAGAGCAAGGCGGAAGCGGTCGCTCTCGTATCCTTCGACAAGTTGGGTGCGGTAGGCTATGTAGCGTCCGTCGGGCGAGTAGGCTGGCGAGCCGTCCCATGCCTTGTTGGCTACGGTCAGGCATTTGGCCTCGCCGCCGGTTACAGGCACCGTCCACAGGTCGGCGTTAGTGTTGGCTTCGGGATGCCTTGAATGGTTCGACACGAAGCATAACTCGCTGCCGTCGGGCGAGAATGTGTAGCGCACATCGCCGCCGAGGCTGAATATGAGCTCATGCTTGCCAGGCGTGAGGTCGGAATATGTGCCGCTTTGTGTGTCGAGCACAATCAGGTGGGCATATCGGCCGTCGTTGTAGCTCGTCCAGTGGCGATAGAGCAGGGCATCGGCCATGTGGGCCTGGACGGGACCGTCGGCTTTCTTCTTGCGCCACTCTTTGTTCTTTGCAGCATCGGCACCAAGCTCGGGGTAGACGTCGGCGGAGAATGCCACATATCGGCCGTCGGCCGACACGACTGGACCGTCAACTCCGAGGCCGTAGTTGGTGACTTGGCGGTTTTTGCCGCTTGCCATGTCGTGGGCCATGAGCTGCTGGTTGCCGTCGATGTCGTTGGTGTAATATAGTGTCTTGCCGTCGGAACTCCATCCAGTGAGATGTGCCTTGCCGCCGGTGGTGATGGCTTTTACCGCTTTGCCGTCGGTGGCCGAGACGAATACGTCGCTATAACTCTTGTGCTCCTTCAGGTCTTGTCGTCCTGAGTTGTAGGCGAGTGTCTTGCCGTCGGGTGAGAGCTGCACGCCGCTCACGCTTTTCACGCGGTAAAGGTCGCTTATGGTGAATGCCCGTTTTTGGGCTCCGGCTGGAAGCAGCATCATGCTTGCCGCAGCAGCCATTATCAAATGTTTCATCTGTCGTATCGTTTTTTTGTTGTTATCTACGTATGCAAGTGGCATGGCGGTCGGTTAGCCGCGGTGTTGCCGGTTGTCATTTGTCCAAAAGACCGTTGATCGCATCGACTATCAGCGGCTCCATCACGGCATAGCCGGCGGGAGTGGGATGCACGCCGTCGTCGCTGTAACACGGATTGATTGAGCGGCCGTCTGATGCCAGCATAGGGGTGTGGTAGTCCACATAGGGACACCCGTTTTGCTTGGCGAGCGCCTTTATGCGCTCGTTGAGGCTGGCGATTTTCTCGGGCGCGTCGGTGATATCGCTCCGCCAGCTGAATTGCGCCGCTGGCAGCACCGATGTGAGTATCACCTTGATGTGGTGGAGCTTGGCGAGCTCTACCATAGTGGCGATGTTGGCCA
This sequence comes from Bacteroides fragilis, assembly GCA_963641805.1. Classification (GTDB taxonomy): domain Bacteria; phylum Bacteroidota; class Bacteroidia; order Bacteroidales; family Muribaculaceae; genus Sodaliphilus. Next base: position 1,957 of record CAVIEK010000081.1, on the reverse strand, counting down.
CGGTGCGGTCTTCCACATAGCGGTTGGTGTTCTCTGCAACATCGTTGGTGCCGGCGTTGATTACCACTATTGCTGGTCTCAGGTCAATCACGTCTTGTCTGAACCGTACCAGAAACTGGTATGACGTCTGGCCCGAGATCCCGCGGCATATATAGCCGTGGCTGATCCAGAACTGTGGACACTTGCTTCGCCAGAACTCGGTGATGGAGTTACCTAAAAACACTGTGCGGCATCCGTCGTTAGCAGTGAGGGCCAGCGAGTCGTTGTCGGCGGCATATTTCTCGATTTTGGCCCAGTCGGCCGGGACTCTCTTCACCTTTGGCGTGGTTGCCGAGGCGTTGAATGCCAGTGTCACTGCTGCTATTGTGGCCATAAGGGCCATCGGGGTGAGTCTCATTACTTTATTGCTGTTTGGCTGTGGTTGGTTGCGTCTTCGGAGACAACCAATGGCAAAGGCCATGCCTTGAGTCGTGACTCTGCGGCATGGCCTTTGTTGTTGGTTGTGGAGTGGCTGCTGCCGTTGCAGGCGCTGCCGTGATTATTTCTTGATCACCTTTGCTGCTGTACCGTCGGTGTAGCGCACCACATAGATGTTGCCGCGCACCATATCGTTCACCTTTATGCCCTGCAGGTTATAGATGTCCTTTACCTCACGGGTGTTGCCGGTGACGTTGTCGATACCGGTTGTTGATGTGATTGTGAATGTGTATACTTTCTTGGCCGAGAGATCGCCTGCATAAGAGGTGACTGTTGCCACATATTCTTTTTTGGCGCTGTTGATTACGCTTTCCTGCACGTTGACATCAACAATCTGGCCGAGGCCCTCATAGGTGAAATCGGCGGGGAGAACGTCGCCTTGTGCGGTGAGGCTGTAGTTGCTCACCGACTTGTTCCAGCCCTCGATGTCGGCGTTGCGGAACTTGATGGTGTTGAGTTCGGTGTTGTAGACGAGCTTGATGTCGTCGACGTAGAGCGAGTCAACGCCGCCGCCCTTGCCTGGGGTGGCATTGGTCGAGATGGTGATCAGCACTGCCTTGGGATCAACCGAGCCGCTATAGACGAATGGAATCGACACGTTTTGCCAAGCGGCGTTTTTGGATGCTATAGTGGTGTTTTTTGCTGTAGCGGCCACATTGGTATAGGTGTCTTTGGAAGGGTCCTGATAATAAGTGCCGTCGGTGATGGCTGCGCTCACGGTGGCATAGGGGTATTCGCTGTTGGCCTTCTCTTGCTTGAACTTAACCCACACGTTCAGTGAGTCGGGCTTTGCCGTGAGTGCGGTGTAGTATGGGTCACCGTTGCCGTCGACATCGGTTTTGCTCATGTCGAGGAACGAGTGGTTAGAGACATCGTCAGCCGTTCCTGAGTCGGCGTTAAGGCGTCCGGTGGTCATGGTTCCGTTGGCAATTATATTGAATATGCTTGAAGAGAACAGCACTGCGCTGTGTTGGCCATCGGTTCCGGGACGAGTCACGTCACTTTGCTTAACCTTTACGCCTGCAAATGCTGCCAGCTTGCCTGTGGCGCTGGTGAATGAGTGCCATGCGTTGGGCTCGGTGCCGCTGCCTGATGTGTGGAAATTCTCGAATCCCGAGTTGCGCAGTTGCAGACCGTCGCTGATGAAGGTTACTTTGATCATCTGTTGCAAGGACGACGTCATGTCGATGTTGATTGTGGTGTAGAGGCGGTCGTCGCTGAACGAGGCCTTCATGTCGATAGGCACTTCGCCCAGTAGCGGTCCCATCCAAGCGCTGATTGATGAGTCGTCGCCGGCTGTGATTGAAATCTTCTGGTTGGCGGCAACTTCTTTTACGGTGGCAGTTCCGTTGTTCGACAAGCCCGATACGACAATGTTGCCGATGCCAATCTTGTCACTGCCCGATGCAAGACAGAAGTTGTTGATGCTCAGAGTGTAACTGCCATTGCTCTCCTCGATGGTGATGGGCTGGGCCTGTTC
>CAVIEK010000080.1:0-10804 GCA_963641805.1 Bacteroides fragilis | reverse complement strand
GCCAGAGAAGGTTGAAGAAGCATAAATGGGCCACAAAAAGACTTTGAGGGGTTGCATTCTATAACAACCCCACTTTCGTCATGCCCGTAATTTATTTAGGACAACATTGGTCCGTGAGTTCAATTTGGAAGTACATGCAGAGTTTGATGATAAAGTAAAATACTAAACGGCATGAAAGATTTTGTGCAATTCGAAGAAGAGGTGCTAAACTCGCCTCGGTGGATAGTTTCACTTGATGAGAATGACTTGAAAACATTCAAAGGAGATGACAACTGCACCATCACGATATTTGAAGCCGTAACAAAGGATGCTACAGAACAACGTCTACAAATTCTGCTTGACGACGTCGCAGAACAATACATGTTTTTTAAGCTCAATTAGCATTTTGATATCATTGGATCAGCTGGTTGAGTTGGCCGTAAATAATGGTTCAAATTGTTGAGATGTAATGGGTTGTGGGCGTGCCCACAACAAAAAAACGGCCATCGTGCGCAGTAGGGCAGCACGATGGCCGATTATGGGTTAGCTTCAGAAAAGGTTAGGCGTTCTTGATTTCCCAGCCGAGTGCCGATGCGCCGAGCACGGCCGCATCGCTCTCTTTGAGCTCCGACAGCAGAATCTTAACTTTGCCCTTATACACGCTAAGTATGTTCTTGTCGAAAGCTTCTTTGAGCGGCTTCATGAGCAGGTCGCCGCTCTTTGTGAGTCCGCCGAAAAGCACAAATGCTTCTGGGCTTGAGAATGTAACGAAGTCGGCCAGTGTCTCGCCAAGCAGAGTGCCGGTGTACTCGAAAATTTCCTTCGAGATCTTGTCTCCTGCCACTGCGCAGTCATACACGTCTTTCGATGTGATTGCGCTGATGTCGATGTTGCGCAGCAGTGAGTCTTCCTTACGGATCTCGAGGTACTCGCGTGCGGTGCGTGCCACGCCTGTTGCCGAGCAATAGGCCTCGAGGCATCCGGTACGTCCGCATCCGCAGATGCGTCCGTTGTTGCGCTTCACAATCACGTGGCCCAGCTCTCCGGCAAATCCGTCGTGACCATACACCATCTGTCCGTTGACCACGATACCGCTGCCCACACCGGTGCCAAGCGTAATCATTATGAAATCCTTAAGGCCACGTGCGGCACCATAGGTCATTTCGCCTATGGCGGCTGCGTTGGCGTCGTTGGTGATCAGGCAAGGTATGCCGAATTTGTTGGTGATGAGGTCGGCGAGTGGGATTGGGGTGGGCCATGGAAGGTTCACTCCGTCTTCAATAATGCCTGTGAAGTAGTTTGCATTAGGAGCGCCGATGCCTATTCCGTTAATCTTGTCGGTGGCGTCGTTGGCCTCCATCATGCGTGTGATCTCTGCGTGAAGTTCATCAATGTAGTCGTTGATATCGGCATGCTTGGCGGTTTTGATTGAGCCGGTTGCAATCACGGTGCCACGGGCGTCAACGATGCCGAACACTGTGTTGGTACCGCCCATGTCGATACCTATAACATAAGGTTTAGCCATGTTTTTTATTAATTTTGGTTTTTGTTGAAAATGTTTTAGTTCCTGTTAACATGCTGCGCCACTCTTGGCGTGCCGGTGCTTTTTGCTATGGTGCACCAATGGCGCAAATATACGCTTTTTTGCTCAACTGGGCACCTAAATGGTGTTAAAAAAGGAATTTGTCTGTCAACTCTTGCGTGAGTTGTGGCATGGCCCCGTGGCAGGTGCACACGTAGGCGCTCACTTCTACGGCAAGTCTGTGAGCTTTGCCTGGTGCGGCTCCGCTCAGTGTGGCGGCACAGAAAGCTGCGGTAAACGAGTCGCCGGCGCCCACTGTGTCGGCTACGGCCACTTTGGGGGTTGCCAGTTGCGATGTCGTGCCGTCGGCTCCGATTGCGTAGCTGCATTCCGCGCCGCATGTGAGTATCACGAGGCGTGAGCCGAATGTCCTTGCCATTTCCCTTGCTGCTGCCACTTGCTCGCCTGCCGGTGCGATGCCCATCTGCTGGAGTAGGCGCAGCTCGTCGTCGTTGATCTTGATTATGTCGCACATCCTGAGCGAGTCGGTTATCACTTGTGCGCAGTAAAATTGCTGGCGTAGGTTCACGTCGCATATTCTGAGCGCGCTTTTCGGCGCCTCGGCCACCAGCTGCATTATGGCTTCTCGCGACTTGGCCTCGCGTTGGGCGAGTGTGCCCCAGCACACTGCTGATGCTTGGTGCATCGCGTGGAGTGCGTCGGTTGTGGCCTCGATGTGATCCCAGGCGACATCGCTCCTTATGTCATATTCGGGCACTCCTTGGGCGTTGAGGCGCACACCCACGGTACCTGTGTGACGGTCTGGCCTGTTGGCAATCACTTCAATGCCCCGCGCCGTCAAAGTCTCGATGGCCTTGAATCCTAAGGCGTCGTTGCCTACGGCGCTGATAACCGCTGCTTTGTGTCCTAATTGTGATGCATGGTAGGCAAAGTTTGCCGGTGCACCGCCAAGTTGTGCGCCGCTGGGTAACTCGTCCCACAGCAGTTCGCCGAGTCCCACTATCAGGCTGTCGTGTAGGGGTTTCATAAAAAACTTTTTTCAGAATGAGAGCGAAAGTCGGGCATTGATTTGCCGCCGCGTCAGATAGTTGGGCACGGCATATTGGATGTTGTTGACGTCGGTCACCCAATAATAGCTGCTCACGTTGGATATGTCGAACAGGTTGAACACGTCCACCCCGAGCCAAATACTTTTGAAGTGGCTCAGGAAACCACTGGCGGGCTTGTGCTCGCCGCCCACAAGCATGTAGCTGAGTCCTATGTCGGCGCGTTTGTAGGCGGGTTGGCGGAAGTAACCGTCGGCTCGTGTCTTGCGGGGCGACGTGGTGGGCAGCCCGTCGCTCAGCACCGCTTTCAGGCTGAATTTAAGCCTGGGAATGCCGGGAAAGTAGTCGGTGAAGAACAGGGCCACGCTGTAGCGCTGGTCGGTAGGTAAGGGCACTTTCACTCCATTGAGATTCTCTTGGGTCTTCATCAGTGATAGGCTTATCCACGAGTCGGTGCCTTCCACAAACTGGCCGAAGAGCTTGAAATCGACGCCGGCGATGTGTCCTTTCGACTCATTGCGGCCGGTGTAGACAACCTTGAGGTTGTCAACTTCATAGGGTATCATGTTGCTCAGGCTCTTGTAGTAGAGCTCGGTGGTGAATTTAAACGGGCGGTCGATGGCCCGGAATGTGTAGTCGCCGCCAAGGATGATGTGGACGCTGCGTTGCGACTTTATCTTGCTGTTGAGCTCAATGCATTGGTTGCCGGCCGAGTCGGTGGTCTGCATGCGGTATTCTTTGTAGAATGGAGCCTGGTAATATAGTCCGCCCGCCAGGCGGAGTGAGAATCTGTTGTTGCGCTCGGGCACAAAGCCGAGGCTGAATCTGGGCGACACCAGGGTCTCCTTGTTGAAGCTCCAGTGGCTCACGCGCAAACCGCCGTTGACGCTCAGCAGTCCGGCATTGGTGTGCAGTTTGTAGGTGTCTTGCAGAAATGCGGCAAAGCGTGTGGTGCTGAGGTCGTGGCGCGATGCCATACTGTAGATCACGTTCACCTCGCCGGGCACGTGTGGCAGTGAGTATCCGGCCGAGTCGCGCCATTGCCATTCGCGCGCTCTCTCATAGATTGTCTCGCGGCGTATGGCCAGGCCATACGTCAGATTGTTGTGGTTGAGCGATGTGTGTCCTTTAAGTGCAAGGTTGTATACATTGAGCTTTAGCCTGTTGCGGGCGTGCTCGTGATATTTGCCGACGCCAAGCTCACCGCCTGTGCCGTCGCTTGTGCCAGCCTCGTCGAGCCAGTACTCGCCGTGTATGTCATAGGCCACGAGCTCGTTGGTCTGGTAGCCCGATGTTGTCAGCGTGAAGTCATTGCCCTTGTTGAGCTTGTAGTTTAGGCTTAATGCACCGAAGTAGGTCTGGAATTTGTCTTTTTCCTGTCCGTCGAAATACACCTTGAAACTTTTGGCGTTTTGTGATGTGCCGAAACTGGTCTCACGATTCTCGGGTGTGAACCGGTAGTCGTTGATCGAGATGTTGCCTAGGAATGACACTTTGAATTTATCCGACGGTTTGTATACCAGGTTGGTCTGGTAGTCGAGATACTGTGGGTCATATTCGCCCTTGCTCTCAAGCGACCCCAGGAGCGAGGAGTTGCGCTTGTAGCGGAATCCGTGTATCTGTGAGAACTTGCCGGTGCTGTGTCCGAGCGACAGGCTGCCGCCTTGCAGGCTTGCGGCGAAGGCTCCCTCAAATGCCTGCGGCTCGCGGTAGGTGATGTCGAGCACCGACGACATCTTGTCGCCATACTCGGCATTGAAGCCGCCGGTCGAGAAGGTGACTTGGCTCACCAGGTCGGGGTTGATGATGCTGAGACCCTCTTGCTGTCCTGAACTGATGAGTTGTGGCCGATACACTTCTATGCCGTTGATATATACGCTGTTCTCGTCATAGGTGCCTCCGCGCACCATGTATTGCGAGCTCATCTCGTTTTTCGAGCTCACGCCGGCCTGTGTGGTCAGCACTGCTTCCACACCGCCTCCAGCGGCATCGGGGGTGAGTTTCACCTTGTCGATGTCGATGTTCTGCATGGTGTTGGTCTGTTTGCGGAATTCGGTCACCTCCACGGTTTGCAGTTGGTGTGTCTTCTCATATAGTTTGGGATTTATGGTCACTGTGCCTTGCGGCTTTATCAGTTGTCGTTTTACGGTGCTGTAGCCCAGGCACGTGAACTCTACCATCACAGTGTCGGCCTCTGGCACTTTAAGCTCATAGAGCCCGTTATTGTCGGTGTTCACTCCTATTGTGGTGCCCGCTACGCGCACCGTGGCGAACCCCACGGGACTACCCACCTCGTCGACCACCTTTCCTTTTATCGTGACTTGGGCGCTGGCAGCACTGCACATGAGCAGGCACACCATGACCATTGCCAATGTAGTTATGTATGTCTTCATCAGAAAATCCGTATCGTTGTTGTTGCTGTAATTAACGCAATTATATTAATAACGTGAAACACGGCGCATAAATTACATCACCCGTCATAAAAAAGTGCCATGCCATTGTCGAGTGGCAGCGTAAAGAGCAGCACGCGCGACCCGTATTTGCGGGTGGCGCGTGCTGCCTATAGTCTTGGGTGGGTGACCGGTGGCGCGGTTATCTCACTATTATCTTGCGGGTGGTGTTGCCGGCTTTGGCCACGTATATGCCCGGCTCAAGTGTCCAGTGGCCTTCGGTGGCCGGAGCTACCTCACGGCCGGTGATGCTGTAGATCTTGCCGACTATATTGCCGCTGATGGTCACGGTGCGGCCGCTCACTGCGATTGTGGCGCTTGGGGCAACCGCGTCGCTCACGCCTGAGTTTGACTTGAGCGTTACGGTGGCAGCCGGTGACCATGCGCTTGAGTCGCCGTCGGTGTAGATGACTTTCACCTTGTACACATATTTTGTGCCGGCCTTAAGGCCGCTCACGGTGTAGGCGGTGTCGGTGATGCCACTTATGGTGCGGCGCAACGAGTCGCCGTCCTCGCGTGGTGCGAGACTTGCCTGTGTGGCGTCGCCGGCATAGATTCTGATGCCGCTCACCAGTGCGCGCTGCTTTGTGGTGGTTGTGGCAATGGTTACGTTTGTGGTGCCATGTGCGTCAAGCACGGCTGTGTATGTGGCTTTGTTGCCGGTAGTCTTAAATGTCTGTGAGGCTGTGCCGGCGCTCACTTTCAGTTGCACGTTGGCATCGTTGCCATAGCTCTGGGCATCGACCATCACTGTGATCTTGCCATAGTCGTTGGTGTCGACCGTGGGTGAAGTCAATGTGCCTGTCTTGCGGCTTGAGCCGAACTTGATGCTGCCTTCGCTCGGGAAAAGGTATGAGCCTGTCCAGCCGGTGTTGTCCATATAGCTGTCGAGCTGCGAGCTGATGTCGGTGCCCGACTCTGAGGCGAATTTCTTCACTGGGAATGTCTCGGTGAGCAGCAACTTCACCTTTGGCTCGCTGGCTTCATCTCCCACATAGAGTGTGTAGCTCTCGGCGTTGGCCACACCGCTCCACTGGGCTGTGAAAGCTGTGGCCTGCACTTGCGTGCTGTCGGCTGGAATGATGACCGGCACGTCTTTCTGCAGCTCGGCTTTCATGTAGGTGAATGTAACCTTACCGTTGCTTTGGCTGATGTCGGTTATTGGTTGGCTCATATAATAGGGGCTTGCTCCCACACCGTTGAATACTGTGGCCGAGGGCACCGATTCGTCGGTGAGTTCGGTGTTAAGGCCGCCGTTGGGGTAGAGGTCGCCGCCTTCGGTCGTGTCAGTGGCCTTGTTGTCGGCTGGGATTATGCTCACTCGCTTGTGGTTGCGCGACACGTTCACCGTGTTTTGTGTCCACGAGTCGTAGTCATAGTCCACGTGTGTCACCATCAGGCCGCTGCCGGCAAGATACTTGTCCCAGCCTTTTTGCTGGCGGTTCTCCAGCACATAATACTCGTCGGAGTTGGCGGTGTTGACCACTTTGTACGATTTGCCCATGGCTTCGAGGGTGTATGTTTCTCCCTTTACGGGGATGGCAAGGGTGTCCCACCCCATGAAGTCGCGCTCATAGGCGGTGTAGTTGCAGGGAGTGTTGCCGTCGTTGTTATAGCAGCCGTAGTCGAGCACGCTCCATGAGCCCATTGCGTAGATCGACGGACTGGAGTAGTTCACGTCGTAGAGATCGGGAAGACCTATGCAGTGTGAGAATTCGTGGCAGAATGTGCCTATGCCGTCGATTTGGCCATCGTACAGCTCGTTGAATACGGCAAATTTGTTGAGTTTTATGCCATTGTAGTATGCGGCTGTCCCGTAGTCGCTCGATATCAGGTCCCATTGGCATGGCCACACCGATTCGGTTACTTTGCTTGATGCCTCGCCTACACCGGCATACAGCACTATGGCAACATCCACCATGCCGTCACCGTTGTTGTCATATTTTGCGAGGCTCACCCCAGTGGCGGTGAGCTTGTCGTAGCTTTCTTTCACCATCTCGCCCACGCGCTGGTCGTTGCCACTGTCGTCGTTGCCTCCGTAGTAGCTGCGCGGATGGCTGAGGGTGACTGGACCGAGGACGTCGAATTCGCATGTCAGTTGGCCGTTAGACTGGTCGGTGAAGTATTGGCGCACGCTTGTGGTGCTCTTCACCAACTGGTTCTCAAATGTGGCCTTGGGGTCAGTGTCCTTGAATTTGATGTCGCTGTAGTTCACTAGCAGCACGGGCACGTGTATGGTGCCTGTCTGCGGCACTTCGGTCTGGGCTACTCTGGCTGCCTGGACGCGGCGCGGGTTGCGGTTGCCGGCTTTGGCCGCACGTGATATGGCCAGGGCCTGTAGCGACAAGTCGTTGAGCTCGGCGCTCACCCATGCGCTCTCTTGGGCGTTGCGTGCTTTGCTGTCATGCGCCATCATGCTGCTCACGCCTTGGGGCGTGCGGTAATGGAAATCTCCGTTGGCTGCCAGGTCAACGGTGAGGCCGTCGTCGGTCACATAGCTGTGGTTGAACTCATCGCCCATGAGGGTTACTGTGATGGTGGTCCCATCGCTTTGCAGATGGGTGCGTGGTATGCGTCGTGCCGGCACCGCGCTTGCCTCGATCAGGCATAGCAGGGCTGCGGTTGCGCAAAGAATGATTTTTTTCATATTAGTCGTTTTTTGTTTTTTAGTCGTTTTTATCGTTTCACTTAGTGAGATTGTCTTGGTTGGATGTGCCGTTTGGAAAGGCGTTCTGTTGCTCCTGCTTTTCCGGTCGTCTGGCTCAGTTGGCGAAGTCGACCGACACACCCATCTGGAACCGTCCTGGATTGAGTGGGTAGTGTGGCGACGGGAAATAGTTCTTACCGCCCACAATGCCGTCGTTCACGTGGCTGTATAGCACATAGAACCGGGCTCGCTTGAGCTTGAAGTTGACATATGCATTGGCAAAGGCAAAGTTGCCGCATTGCTGCGTGCGTTGTGTGTGGAATGTCATAATTGCCGGGTTGTAGGCTGGAGCATAGTAGCGTGTGTAGTAGTCGCAGTCGATGCCTAATTGCACCTTAAGCACCTTTGCCACTTTGAATGCCAGGTACAGGTTGCTGTACACCGACAGCTTTGGCAGCGGCAACACTTGATCGTTGCTTGTGGTCTGGTAGGTGACGGCATTGTCCCAATGCAGTATTCCGAGCCGCAACCTCTGGTTTAGCGTGGCGCTCAGCACGTGTACCGGGGCTCCGTGCTGCTCGGGCACGCCGTCATTGTTGAAGTATATGTAGCTTTTAAGCGTCTCATATCCCACGTTCACAGTGGTCCCTGTGTGCGGCACCGCAATTTCGCCTCCAAGCCGCAGCCGTTTCACCTTGTCGAAGCTGTTGCTCCACGCATAGTGGTTCGAGATGAAATGCTTTATCAGGTAGGGGGCCTCAAGATTCTTGAAATACCCGTAGCCGCGCACCGTCACCGAGTCGCCGAGCAGGCGGAACCGTGTGGCCACATCCCCTGTCACGTCGATGTCGCCGGCCACGCTGCCGGCCACGCCGAATTGCGCTGTGGCGGCATAGGTGAGTATCGACCCGTGCTGCTTGGTCAGCTGCCCGCCTACCCACACCACGTTCTCGGTGTGGTTGGGTGCCACGTTTGCCGGCAGTGCTGTGATGCCGTCGGGCAGTGTGGTGCCGCTTATCGTGTCGGCTATCTGGTTGTAGCGGCGCAAGCTGTGTGTGGCATATACGGCAAAGCCGAATTTCGCATATCTGTTAAATCCTTCGAGCATCGACACGCCCACGGTGTTCGAGAGGCTCCAATAGCTTGTGGTCTCGTCGGTGCCGCCGAGTCCCAAATAGGTATGGGCGAAAAATGCCGTGTCCTCACTGCCGCTTGTGTTCAGAAACAAGTGCTTGGCTGCCTTGTAGTTGAGCGTCCATATGAAGCTGGTCACGGGCACGTAGGTGCGGCCTATGATTGTATCGGTCACGGAGTCGCGCTTGTAGCGGTAGAACCCCACCTTGTAGCGCTGATTCAGATACACCTCGCGGCCGCTGAGGCGGTTGTGGGTTGCCGATAGCCTTGTGGGTATGCTTTTGTAGTCGACGCGCGTGTCGCCGCCTTGCACTTGGGCGGGATCGGTGATGTAGCGGTCGTCGGTGATGCCGCCATTTTCTTTGTTCAGAAAGTTGTAGCTGTTGAAAAAGGCCTGCATCTCGTAGCGGTCGCCCATATACGATGTGCTCAGCCCCCATGTGAAGTCTTTGTCGGCCTGGTAGTCATACGAGCCTTTGCTGTAGATGTAGTCCATCAGCGCACCCACTTGCAGACGCTTTCCGGCGTTGCCGCTAAATACTATCGATGTGCGGTCCTGATTGCTGTATTTGTTGCCGCCGGTGCTGTAGCCGAGCAGTGTCATGGGGATGCGGGTGTTGTAGAATCGTTGGGTGTCGATGCTGGGCAACCATGCCTCGAGTGCGTCGGCAAAGAAAAAATCGCTTTGAGGCTTGCGCTCGAAGAATATCTGGTTCTGACCCTCGGCCCCATAGTTGCCGGTAGTGGTGTAGGCTCGGCTTACTGACGACGGAATGAAGCGCTGGTGGTAGTTGTCGTGCAGCGTGTCGATTGTCGACTCATACTGCAACCCAAGCGGGTCGGTAACGCGCCAAGCGCGCGAAGGCCCCAATTCGGTCTTCGTCTTGCCATGGACTGCAATGCCGCACCACAATGTGAGCAACATTATCGCCGTATATGTAACTTTTGGTCGGTTCATATCAAATTGCAAATTTACTATGTTGCCGCCCAACTACAAAACAAGTAACGCGATATTAATCGCCGTTTTGGCCGAAAAAGTGCGAAAAGTTACGGCACCGTTGCAAATTATAGGCTTTGTGGCTAACTTTGCCGTCCCGCCATCGGTAGGTTTGGCGGCTATTGTCAACAAAAGCTATGACTATTGCCTTTACTCATATTACCCGCCGGCTTGCCTCACTAGTGCTGATTATCGCTCTTGTCGCAGGCCGCTTGCAGGCTGCCGATATCGAGGCCGCAACCGCTGGCCAATCGGAGTCTCAGCCGGTTCGCACAAGCTACACCCTCGACAACTGTCTGCAAGTTGTGCCCGTTGCCACCGCTCTTGCTCTCGATGTGGCTGGAGTGAAGGCCCGTCACGCTTTTTGGGACCGCACAGCCATGATGGGATTGTCGACCCTCCTCACTGTGGGTGTGAGCAAGGGTCTCAAGTGTGCCGTGAGCGAGCGTCGCCCCGACCACACCGATATGAACGCATTCCCGTCGGGACACTCCGCTTTGGCTTTCATGGGAGCTGAGATACTGTTTCAGGAATACCGTGACCTCAGTCCGTGGCTTTGGATAGGCGGCTACTCAGTGGCTACTGCCACTGCAGTGCTCCGTGTGCACCACAAGCGCCATTATGTACACGATGTCATTGCCGGAGCGGCCATCGGCATAGGTTGCACAAAACTCGTCTATTGGCTCTATCCGAAACTAGTGGGTTCGGCCGGCCGCGGCGGTCGCACAGTGAGCCTGGTGGCGTCGCCATGGGTGGCGACGCGGGCGGCAGGCTGCTCGGCAATGGTCACTTTCTGAAACAGGTTGCTTGACTTTGTCGCAGAACTGATGGTGGCACACCGGAGCGTTTATTGCCGAAAAAAATCTATAATTTTTTGTTTGATTCTTTGATAACCACGACCGTTGCAGTATCTTTGCATTCGGAAATTAATAATCCGGCCTCATGCAGCCCCGATTGAGGAGTGCGCATAGGGCTTAAATGTGTTTTTAGCCTACAACGAGTAAGAAC
>CAVIEK010000079.1:0-11027 GCA_963641805.1 Bacteroides fragilis | reverse complement strand
GGCAACGGCATGTAGTGGTAATGGCGACCAGCAGCAGGCTGGCAATGCGCCGGCCGAAGTGGCCACAATGACAGTCTCGTTGGGAAGTGTGAATCTCAACAATGCCTATCCGGCAACAATCAAAGGCAAGACCGACATTGAAATCCGTCCGCAAATCACAGGTTTCATCACCAAAGTGTGTGTTGACGAGGGCCAGCGCGTGAGCAAAGGCCAGACACTCTTCTTGATCGATGAGGTTCAGCTTCAAGCAGCCGTGCGCTCGGCAGAGGCTGCCGTGGTGTCGGCCAAGTCGCAAGTGGCCACAACACGCCTCACCGCCGAGAACCAGAAGAAACTTCTAGACAAGAACATCATAAGCAGTTATCAATATCAGACAGCGGCTCTCCAGCTGCAGGCGGCCCAGGCGGCCCTTGGCCAGGCTCAGGCAGCCCTTGTGCAGGCCAAGAAAAATCTGTCGTATGCAGTGGTTAAGGCTCCTTGCAGCGGTGTCGTCGGCTCAATACCCAACCGCGAGGGATCGCTCGCGAGTCCGTCGGGTGCGGCTCTCACCACCATCAGCGACAACTCTCAGGTGTATGCCTACTTCTCGCTCAACGAGAAGCAGGTGCTTGAGCTTACCGACAATGGTGCCCGCTCACTGGAATCGGCAATCAGCCAGATGCCTCTCGTGAAACTTCGACTGAGCGACGGCTCGATTTATGCCAAGGTGGGACGCGTGTCGACAGTGAGCGGTGTGCTCGATTCAAGCACTGGTTCGGCAAGCGTGCGAGCCCTGTTCAACAATGAGAACGGCATGCTTCGTAGCGGAAGCACCGGTGATGTGCTCATTCCGGTCAAGAGCCAAAACGTGATTCTCGTTCCGCAAAGCGCCACCTATGAGGTGCAAGACATGAAATACGTGTATTTGGTGGGCGATTCTAGCAAGGCTGTCTCAACCCCCATCAAGGTGTTGAGCGAGAACGACGGCCAGAACTATGTGGTCACTTCAGGCCTCAAAGTGGGAGATGTGATTGTGACCGAGGGCGTAGGCACACAGGTGAAAGAAGGTGTGGTGATTAAGCCCCGCAATGTGGCCGCAGCAGCCAAGAAATGATTTTAAACATCTTGACGACCAAGTGAGTGCTTTTTAAGGAAAAAAAGACAAGACAAAGAACAAACACAGATATGAATTTAAAGACATTTATTAACCGTCCGGTGCTGTCGACCGTGATATCGATTTTCATCGTGATTCTCGGATGCATCGGCCTATATAGCCTGCCGGTGGAGCAATACCCCGACATCGCGCCGCCTACAGTGATGGTGTCGACTACCTACACCGGCGCTAACGCGCAGACTGTGATGAACTCAGTGATCGAGCCCCTCGAGGAGAGCATCAACGGTGCAAAGAACATGACCTATATGACCTCGTCGGCTACGAGCAACGGTAGCGCCTCAATCACAATCTACTTCCAGCAGGGTTATGACCCCGATATGGCAGCCATTGATGTGCAGAACCGCGTGTCGCAGGCTCAGAACCTGCTGCCAAGTGAGGTCACCAAGGTGGGTGTAACCACACTCAAGCGCCAGACTTCGATGCTGCTTGGCGTGACTTTGAGCGATACCACTGGCCAATATAGCAGTGAATTTATCGACAACTATATGGCCATCAACATGATTCCGGAGTTCAAGCGTGTGAGCGGTGTGGGTGATGCGATGCACATGGGTGCCGATTACTCGATGCGCATCTGGCTCAAGCCCGATGTGATGGCTCAGTATAATCTGCAGCCTGCCGATATCACCGCAGCCCTTTCAGACCAGAATATTGAGGCTGCCCCCGGCGCGCTGGGTGAGCAAGGGAACCAAAGTTTCGAATACACCCTGCGCTACAAGGGCCGCCTTGCCGAGGCGTCGGAATTTGAGGAGATTATCGTGCGCACCAATAGCGATGGCTCTGTGCTCCGACTTAAGGACGTGGCCAAGGTGGAACTGGGCCGTCTCTCCTACGGATTCAGCAACCTTATCAACGGCCATAAGGGCTCCACCTGTATCATATTCCAGTCGCCGGGCTCAAATGCCTCGGCAACTATCAACTTGTTGCTCGCAAAACTCGACGAGATGAAGAAAGACCTGCCCAAGGGCCTTATTTTCACTGTGCCTCTTAACAACAACACCTTCCTCGACGCATCAATCGCCGAGGTGGAGAAGACCTTGTTCGAGGCATTCATCCTTGTGTTCTTCGTAGTATATATCTTCCTGCAAGACTTGCGCTCCACCATCATCCCGTCGGTGGCAATTCCTGTGGCTCTTGTGGGTACGTTTGCCTGCATCTACTTGATAGGATTCTCTCTCAACCTGCTCACACTCTCGGCACTCGTGCTTGCAATCGCCATTGTGGTCGATGATGCCATTGTGGTGGTCGAGGCGGTGCATGCCAAGCTCGACGAAGGCTATCATAGTGCCCGTCAGGCATCGATTGATGCCATGAGCGAGATTGGCAGCGCCATCATATCGATCACACTTGTGATGATGCTTGTGTTCATCCCGGTGTCGTTCATGCCGGGTACCGAGGGTACATTCTACAAGCAGTTCGGTCTAACCATGGCATTCGCCATCGGCATCTCGGCCATCAACGCACTCACACTTTCCCCCGCACTCTGCGCCATCTTCCTGAAGCCCCACACCAATGAGACAGAGGAGCAGAAGAAATCGTTTGTCAGCAAGTTCCACAACGGATTCAACGCTGGCTACAACAAGCTGCTCAACGGTTACCGCAAGGTGGTGAATCAATTCATCAAGGCCAAGTGGCTCAATTTGGGTGTTGTGGCAGCCGCTATAGTCGTGCTCATGATGCTCATGAACAGTACAGCCACCGGCTTTGTGCCCAATGAGGATACCGGTACCATCATGGGTGCCGTGAGCATGCCTCCTGCCACTTCGCAAGAGCGCACCCAAGCAGTGCTCGACTCGGTAGATGCCATCCTTGCCAAAGTCCCGGCCATCGAGTCGCGTACAGTGATTCAGGGTTACAGCTTCATGGGCGGTCAGGGCAACAATTACGGCTCTATGATCATCAAACTCAAGGATTGGGATGAGCGTACGAAAGAAGAGAGCGCCGACAACATCGTGAAGATGCTATATGGGGCAACCATGAGCAAGATAAAAGACGGTACGGTGATGTTCTTCCAGCCGCCTATGATTAGCGGTTACGGCGCATCTAATGGCCTGGAGCTTCAACTTCAGGACAAGACTGGCGGTGATATCAACAAGTTCTTCCAGCTCGAGCAGCAGTTTGTGGCCGAGCTCAGCAAGCGCCCCGAAATCCAGATGGCCTACTCATCGTTCAACCCCTCATATCCGCAGTATATGGTCAGCGTCGACGAGGCCAAGTGCGCCAAGGCCGGCGTGGGGACGTCGGGTGTGCTCTCTGTACTCCAGGGCTACTATGGCGGTATGTATATAAGCAACTTCAACCGTTTCGGCAAGCTCTACCGCGTGATGATGCAGGCAACGCCAGAGGCTCGCGTCTCGCCAGAGACCCTCAACCAAATCAAGGTGCGCACCTCAAGCGGCATGGCTCCCATTACCGACTTCATAACTCTTACACGCACTTATGGCCCGTCGAGCTTGAGCCGATTCAACCTATACTCATCAATCACGGTCAACATCACTGTGAGCCCGCAATACACTTCGGGTGAGGCGATCAAGGCAATCCAGGAGGTGTCAGAGCACTCCCTGCCACAAGGCTACGCTTATGAGTTCTCAGGCCTAGGCCGCGAGGAGGCATCGGCATCGCCCTATTCGACGGCAATCATCTTCGGCCTCTGTCTGCTCTTCGTCTACCTGATCTTGAGCGCGCAGTATGAGAGCTATGTGTTGCCGTGGGCCGTAATCCTTTCGATTCCCTTCGGTCTGCTCGGCACATTCGTCTTCGCCAAGATTTTCGGTATTGCCAACAACATCTATCTGAAAATCGCGCTCATCATGCTTATTGGTCTGCTTGCCAAGAATGCAATTCTGATTATCCAGTTTGCGCTCGGACGTCGCCAGACCGGCATGAGCATTGTGGGTGCCGCAGTAGAGGCTGCGGCAGCGCGTCTGCGACCCATCCTCATGACCTCTATCGCCATGATTGTGGGTTTGCTCCCGCTGATGTTTGCAAACGGTGTGGGTGCCAATGGTAACCGTGCGCTCGGTACAGGTGCTGTAGGCGGCATGCTCATCGGTATGATTCTGCAGGTTCTCGTGGTTCCTGCACTCTTCGTGCTCTTTGAAATCATACAGGAGAAGATCAAGCCCATCAAGTGGCGCGACACTGACAACACGGTCATCGAGCGTGAGATTGAGCAATATTCTCCCGAGATTTCCAATAAGAAATAATTCACACATCACACAACAGCATACACGATAAAGATGAAATACAGTAAAATAGCAGTAGCCGCACTGGCTTTGGCCATGACAACCGGCAGCTGCAACTTATACAAAAAATATGAGACACCCACCGACGGCGTTATCGGCGAGTATGCCGAGGCTTTGAAGCAGCCCGTCGACTCCAGTGCCTTGGGCAACTTGGGCTGGCGCGAGGTGTTTACCGATCCCCTGCTGCAAAACTACATCGACTCGGCCTTGGTCAACAACACCGACCTGCAGAATGCCAAAATCAATGTCGACATCGCACAGGCACGGCTCGAAGGGGCCAAACTTAACTATCTCCCGAGTGTGACCTTCGGCCCCAATGGGTCGGGCAGTAAGGTTGGCGACAACGATATGAACTGGGGGTGGCAATTACCGCTCACAGTGAGCTGGCAGGCCGACATCTTCGGCAAGCTCACCAACAACAAGCGCTCGGCCGAGAGTGCGGTGCTGCAAAGCGACGCATATCGCCAAGCCGTGCAGTCGCAAATCATCGCTGCGGTGGCATCGTGCTACTATAGTCTGGTGTCGCTCAACAACCAGCTGCAAATCTACGAGCAGACCTCAAAGCTGTGGAAGGAGTCGGTGCAGATGATGGAAGACATGAAGGAGGCCGGCCGCTATACCGAGGTTGCCGTGGTTCAGTCAAAGGCCAACTACTATGGTGTGCTGGCCACGATACCCACCATCAAGCAGTCGATAGCAAAGGCTAATAACACAATGTCTCTTCTGCTTAATGTGAAGCCGCAGACGTGGGCAATCAACTCATCGTCGATTCTTGCCATGCCAGGTAAGTTTGACGGTGGCATCCCAATGAGCTATCTGGCTGCGCGTCCCGATGTGAGAGCCTCTGAACAGTCGTTTGCACAGGCTTACTATGCGACAAATGTGGCTCGCGCCAACTTCTATCCGCAACTCACACTCACTGCAACGGGCGGCTATGGCACCCTTGCCGGGAACGTCCTCGTCGACCCTGCAAAGTGGTTCCTGAGTCTTGCCGGATCGCTTACCGCTCCTATATTCCAGCGTGGTCAGAACATGGCCACGCTGAAAGCCGCCAAGCTTCAGCAGCAACAGGCCCTCAACACGTTCCAGTATAGCGTTCTCAACGCTGCAAGTGAGGTGTCGAACGCCCTTGTCGATATCACCACCACCGATGATCGTCTGGTCAACGTCTCCGAGCAGGAGAAAAACCTAGAGAAGGCTGTGGAATACAACCGCGACCTCATGAACCTGTCAACCACTACCTATCTGGAGGTGATCACGGCCCAGCAGTCGCTGCTTTCGGCTCAAATCCAGCTCGAGAATGTGAAACTAAACAAGAACCAAGGCATAATCACCCTCTACCAGGCTCTGGGAGGAGGACGTTGATAGCGCCGTTATAAAACTATAGACTATGAGCAGTAATATTAGTCCGTTGGCACATGTCGATCCCGATGCCCGCATCGGTGACAATGTGACCATCCACCCTTTTTCTTTCATTAGCAAGAACACAGTGATTGGTGACGGGTGCACCATCTATCCCTATGTAAGCATCCTAAATGGTGCGCGCATAGGCAAGAACAATAAGATTTACAATGGCTCGATAATTGCGGCTGAGCCACAGGATTTCAAGTGGCATGGCGAACCGTCGACGGTGACCATCGGTGACAACAATGTGATTCGCGAGATGACCATCGTGAACCGCGGTAGTCGCACTGCTGAAGGCACCGTGATAGGCAACAATTGCTTCATTATGGCCGAGAGCCACATCAGCCACGATGCCCGCATCGGCGACAAGTGTGTGCTTGGAAATGGCGTGCAGGTGTCAGGTATGGCCAAGATAGGCGAATGCTGCATCTTGTCGTCGAATGTGATGCTTCACTTCGGCAGCGAGGTGGGTGTGTGGTCAATGATTAAGGGTGGCTGCCGCATCAGCGGCAATGTGCCTCCATTTGTGGTGATGGCACACAATCCGGCGTCCTACGTCGGCGTGAATGCCGTGGTGATGCGCTACGATCCCGAGCACCGCTTTCCCGAGCAGGCAATCGATGACATCGCAAAGTGCTACCGCCACATCTATGAGTGCAGCACATCCACATTCAATGCCGTCAACCGTATCGAAAAGGATATTCAGCCCAGCCGTCACCGTGATGAGATTGTGAACTTCATCAAGGGGCACGACTTGAACATTTTGGCTGTGCCGTCGCACAGCGGCTATGAGGATTGACGTGCTTCACAGTGTCGGGTGCTCTGCCTGTAGTGGGCAGCACCGCACATGCAAAAAGGCAATAACTTCACTACAATAACTTCATTTTTTTCATGCCCCATGAAAGGCACTAAATAAGAGCGGGCTACGTCGGATGGCGTGGCCCGCTCTCTATATATTGTTGCGCAGATGTGCCGCTTACTTGACTACTGCGGCAAATCCTCCGCCTTGAGCGAGGTGCACTGTCAGCGTGGTGGGCACAACAATGGTCTGTTTCTTATAGTCTTCGGCAATGTTGTCGGCATTCACTCCGTCGGTGAATAGGGTCATGTCGCGCCCCTGTAAGAAGCTAAGGTCGAGTTCTATGTCGCGTGCGTCCCAGTTGGTGATACCGCCTATCCACCAGGTTTCGCCCTTGCGTCGGGCCTCAACCACACATTCGCCCACTTTGGCCTTCAGTATGCGTGTCTCGTCCCACACGGTGGGGACCCCGGCAATGAAGTCGGTGCATTCCTGATTGGCCTCATAGCTGGTCGGGGCGTCACAGAGCATGTTGAACGGTGACTCCAGAATCATGTAAAGCCCCATCTGTCGACAGCGGGTGCCTTGACTCATGGGTTGTGTGTTGCACTTGTAGAAGTTGGCTTTGGTCGCATTGCGCATTGCGCCTTGTGTGAAGTCCATCGGCCCCACCACTTGGCGTATGAACGGCAGCAGTGTCTCGTGGCGCACCTCGTCATATTGCTTAAATGTCGACCACTTCACTTGCTCCAGTCCTGCCACTGCCTCGAAATTGAGCACGTTGGGCCAGATGAACTGTAACCCCTGCGGCGGGCAAGTGCCGTGAAAGTCAACAAAAAGGTGGTGGCTGGCGGCGATGCGAGCGGCGTCTTCGAGAAACTTTTCAATCTCCTGGTCGTTGCGGTCCATGAAGTCGATTTTAAAACCCTTTATGCCCATCTCGGCATAGTGGGCGCACACACCCTCCATATCGCGCGCGAAAGCCTTATATCCGGCCCACAACACGAGGCCCACACCACGCTGGGTCGCATAAGTCACGAGTTGCTCGAGATCGATTTCCGGCACTACCTGCATCAGGTCGGCAGCTTTGTTTACAGCCCATCCCTCGTCGAGAATCACATACTCTATCCCGTTTTTTGCGGCAAAGTCGATATAGTAGCGGTAGGTATCGTTGTTGACGCCGGTTTTGAAGTCAACACCTTTTAGGTTCCAGTGGTTCCACCAGTCCCAAGCCACTTTGCCTGGCTTGATCCAAGATGTGTCGGTGATTTTCGATCCATCGGCCAGGCATGCGGGAATGTCGCAGGTTAGCAACTGGTCGTCGGAGCATGTCACAAGCAGCATTTTCCACGGGAAGGTGCGGGAGCCTGCCGTGCGGGCAATATAGGGGTGACGGGAGTCGACGAGCATCTGCAGATTGTTGTGTCCGCCCTGGTGTTGTGTCTTGGGGGCACCGGCATAATAGGCTATGAGTCGGTTGCCGTCGGCAGGATAGAGCAACATTCCGGGGTAGTCGAGCGTGTTGTAGTCGCTGATGAGCAATCGTTTGCCGTCGTTGAGGGTCGCGAGCAGCGGACCTTGGCATAGCTTGCTGCGGTCGATTTGCGACAGGGGGGCTTGCTCGTAGGTGTTCTCAAATGAGTTTTTAAGTTGGGCCTCATAGGTGTTTTTGTCGCTATTGACTTTGGTGGTGTAAATCTCACAGTCGTAGGGTAGCGCAAACTCTGCCTTTTCTGAAATCACGTTGATGGAGTCGCTCATGTGTGTTACAAACCGATAGGCGAGGCCTTGGTCGTAGGCTTGAAACTGCACGTCGTAGTCACCGAATTGCAGGGTGAGCTGATTGCATTGCATACTCACGTTGCTTTTGCGGTAAAATGG
Organism: Bacteroides fragilis; assembly: GCA_963641805.1. Taxonomy (GTDB): domain Bacteria; phylum Bacteroidota; class Bacteroidia; order Bacteroidales; family Muribaculaceae; genus Sodaliphilus. The sequence goes on along the minus strand of CAVIEK010000079.1, from coordinate 2,548 downwards.
CGTGGGACGGTTTATGTTGATGCGCTTACGCACCACCCGTTTGGCGCTTTTTATTCCCTCGCCGAGGGTGCGGTTTCCGCTTATTTCCATAGCCAGCGGTGACGATGACAGCACGGCGGTGCCGTTGTGGCTGAGGTCGTAGCTGAGCCGCCCGCCATCGATTGTCACGGTCGTGCGCAGTTGCCCGTCGGGTGATGTGAGAAGGTATTGCTTGGCCGCCTTGACACCCAAGGGGCAGCAAAGCATGGCCGTGGTGAGCATTGGGATGAATTGTAATAGTTTTGTCATTTTTTGTCTTATGAATATGGTGTGATTATGCAATGGACTTTATGCCATGCCTCGTGGGGCATGGGGTCGTGGTCACAAAAGTAACGTAAAATGATGTTATAGCCAAACCGGTCTCGGGCTTGATGCCGATAGCCACAAAAACTCTTGTTGTGGCTATCGGTGAAAAATCAGCGGGATACCCTGTCGTGAGGGTGCCCCGCCGTAGGGTCGTTTTTGCTTTTCTGCGAAGCGTCAGACGCCGCTGTCGCTTTTGGGCATATAATCTTTGTATTTGTCGTCGTCGCTGGGGCCTGCCTGTTTCTCGTTGGGGGCGGTTGTGTGTGGCTTGTAATCGTTGTCGGCCTCATCATCGCTCACCTTCACGCCCACAATCACGTGTTGCCTGTTGTCGTCGGTCGCTTCCCCGGTTGGGACGCTGGTCGGCTTGGTTTCAGCCTCGCGCATCTCTGGCGGCATGTAATCAGTTTCGCTTTCTGTCGAGGCTTTCTGTCGAGGCTCTCCGTTATCGTCGGTTGCTTGTTTGGGTGTCACGGGTTTGTGCTTTTTAATGCGGCTTCTTTCCTCAAGGCGGCCTATCTCGTTGTGTATGTCGGTAGTCACCTTTGTGCCTATTTCGCTCAGGTGTTTTTTACCCTCTTCAAAGCTGTGGTCGATTTGTCTCTCTAGCACGAGGTTGAACTTGAACGGCAGAATCGACAAGAAAGCGGAAACCATTGCCAAAACCGTGAGCACAAGGCACGATTGGTAGCCGATACCCAAACCAGTCACCTCAAAACCTTGGGCTATACTGGTGTCGGCCATCAGTTCGGGGTCGTGGGTGAGGGCAAGTTGTTGGTGCACGTTGTTGGAGTCAAGCAGGTACCCGAGCCAGAATACAATGATTGCCATCACAGCGATGCCCCAGTATCGGTTCTTCAAGCCATTGACGCCGATTGCGGCAAAGCATGATATGAATGGCAACAAGGCATAGAGTGTCTTGATCACACTGAAGTCTTGAGTTATGAGTCCTGCCGTGTGTGCCAGCCCGCTTTGTGAGCCCTGGAACGAGATCTCAAAGAAGGGCAGAAACGCATAGCATACGAGAGCCAATATTAGCAATATGTTGGTGATAGGTTTCATTCGCTGTCTTTTACGTGTTAGGAGCGCATTTGGTCATGATCGTGCTATGTAGGATGCCAAGTGCGTTGTTGCCGATATATGCGCGCTTTGCGAATTTAATGAATTCTACTCAATAGTGGAATAAATGACCGCCGTATTTTGCGTTTTTTAGCCTATGTTGCATGTTTTTGTGCTTCTTTGGCTAAAGCTTGTTGAGGTCGATGGTAAGTCCCTCGTTGCCTAAAATGGTGTTGTGAAACTCTTCCTTTGCCTGCTCAAGTAGTGGGGCGAGGTCGGTGTATCGCTTAGAGTAGTGCCCGAGAATCAGTCGCTTGACCCCGGCTTCGCGGGCCGTGATGGCTGCTTGGCGGGCAGTGCTGTGGAAGCGCTTGCGAGCCACAATTGTGCATTCATCGCCGTAAGTCGACTCGTGGTAAAGCCAGTCCACGCCCTCGACTGCGTTTGTCACGCGTTTCGATGGCATGGTGTCGCTGCAATAGGCGTAGGAGATAGCGGGGTCGGCAGGCTTTGTGAGCTCGGCATTGGGTATGGTCAGCCCGTCGGGGGTGATGAAATCCTGGCCTTGGCGTAGCCCGTTGAGGGCAAACGTGGGGACGTCCCATCGGCTTGTGGCTTCAGGGTCGATGTGACGCAGTTTGGGCTTCTCGCGCACGATGAATCCTACTGTCGGAATTCGGTGGCGCAAGGGGAAGGTGCTCACTGTTATGGCATCGTCGTCATATATTACGGCCTTTTTTGTGCCTATTACATCAAACTCGAGCTTGAATGGCATCTCGCGGCAGAAGTAGCCGAGCATGCGTCCGAAAATATCGGCTCCATCGGCAAATGTGTGCACGGTAAGTGTGCCGGTTTTCCCTAACAGTGCCATTGTGGATATCAGTCCTGGAAGTCCGAAGCAGTGGTCGCCGTGAAGGTGGCTGATGAATATGTGGTTGAGTCGGGCGAACTTCAGCTTGTGACGCCGCATCTCGAGTTGTGCTCCCTCTCCGCAGTCAATCATAAACAGGTTGTCACGCACGTTGAGCACTTGGCTTGAAGGCAAATGCTGTAGTGATGATGTTGCTGATCCGCATCCGAGTATGGTGAGTTCGAGTCGTGTCATATTGGTGTGATTACTATCTCACGAAGATATGTATAATTC
>CAVIEK010000078.1:7530-11071 GCA_963641805.1 Bacteroides fragilis | reverse complement strand
ACAATGAATTCCATAACCGTCGTCACGACGCCCGTGGATTTCATAACCTTAAAAAACTAATACCATGAAAACCATTGCAAAGATAATGAAAATATGTTTTACAGCATAAAAACAAAAGCAAATCGCACGCATAATTAACAATTATTACGCAAAGAGGTGCCTCCGTTAACAGTCTTTACGGAAAACACGCACATTCATGTGAGGCTTGTCTTGTGGAGAGCCGCATGCATCGGAGGCATGAACCCGGTGTGGTTGACGGCGTTCGGAATGGTGCGGTGCGGCAGGTGTAATGTTTTGATATCTCGCCATTAAGTGCTACCTTTGCGCAGTTTGACGCCACAATTGCCGTTTTACGGAGTGTGGCACATAAAAAATCAAAAATTTCACTCAGAAAAAACAGTAGAGACAAATTAAATCATTCGATGAATTTTGTAGAAGAACTTAAGTGGAGAGGCATGATCAACAACATCATGCCGGGAACAGAAGAGCAACTCAACAAGGAAATGACCTCGGCCTATGTGGGCATCGACCCAACAGCCGATTCGCTTCACATCGGTCACCTGGTGAGCATAATGATGCTCAAGCACTTTCAGCGTGCCGGCCATCGTCCCATCGCGCTTGTGGGAGGAGCCACGGGCATGATTGGCGACCCCTCGATGAAGTCGCAAGAGCGAGTGCTCATCGACGAGGCGACTCTGCGCCACAACCAAGAGTGCATACGCCGTCAGCTCGAGCATTTCCTCGACTTCGACAGTGATGCTCCCAACCATGCAATCCTTGTCAACAATTACGATTGGATGAAGGGGTTCTCTTTCCTTAATTTCATTCGCGACGTGGGCAAGCACATCACCGTCAACTACATGATGGCAAAGGACTCAGTGAAGAAGCGTCTGGCGGCCAATGCCGACCACGGCATGTCGTTCACCGAATTCTCGTATCAGCTGCTTCAGGGCTATGATTACCTTCACCTTTATCAGGCCGAAGGATGCCGCCTGCAGATGGGTGGCAGCGACCAGTGGGGCAACATCACCACCGGCACCGAGCTCATACGCCGCATGGCGGGTGGTGAGGCTTATGCCATCACGTGCCCACTGATCACCAAGGCCGATGGCGGCAAGTTTGGCAAGACCGAGAGCGGCAATGTGTGGCTTGATCCAAAGCGCACATCGCCCTACAAATTCTATCAGTTCTGGCTCAACGTGAGTGATGCCGACGCGGTGAAGTATATTAAGATATTCACCGATCTCCCTGAGGACGAGATAAACGCCATAGTGGCCGAACAGGAGAAAGACCCTGGCCAGCGCCCCGTGCAGAAGCGTCTTGCTAAGGAGATCACCACCATGGTGCACTCGGCGGCCGACTATGAGGCTGCCGTTGAGGCTTCTCAAATTCTGTTCTCCAACAAGGCCAAGGATATTCTTCACAAGATTGATGAGGATACGCTCCTCTCGGTGTTTGAGGGAGTGCCCACTTTTGAGGTGGCGGCCGACGCGGTTTCGGATGGAGTGTCAGCAAGCGTGCTCTTCACAGAGCTGGCCCAGGTGTTCGCCTCCAAGGGCGAGATGCGCAAGCTCACTCAGGGCGGTGGTGTGAGCGTCAACAAGGAAAAGCTCACCGATCCCAACCAAGTGATTGATTCAAGCTTCCTGCTCAACGGCAAGTATATTCTCGCACAACGCGGAAAGAAGAATTACTACCTGCTGATTGTGAAGTAAAAAAGCAAATGAAAAATTTGCATGTTAAGCCAATAGTGCTTAACTTTGCAGCGCATTTGAGACGATGAGTCGCATTTGTTAAGATTGTCTTATGGTGTAATGGTAGCACTGCAGTTTTTGGTTCTGCCTGTTCTGGTTCGAATCCGGATAAGACAACCACAATCTTCAAACGCAATCAAGCCAGCGTGGCTCGGTTGCGTTTTTTTACGGCCACGCCGCAGGGGTGGAGGTAGCATTTGGTTGCGACGACATTGTCGGTTAAAGTATAAGTTAAAGATATTATCATTATGGAAGGTGTGTTCACACAGGTGGTTGCACTGTTTGTGCTCGTGATAGTGGGTTATGTGGCCGCTCGGCTGCGCATCATTGGGCCGGAGTTCAATAAGCAGATGTCCTCGTTTGTGATTCTGGTGTCGAGCCCTTGCCTGATTTTGGGCTCGGTGATGGGCGATAAGGCGCCAAGCTCCGACATGATTGCCCCCCTCATGGTCGTGGGGCTTCTCTCATATGCGGTGTTGACTGCCGTGTCTATAGCTTTGTCGCGCCTCTTTACGAGTAGCCGTGACGAGCGCGGCATATATTCGTTTATGCTCACCTTTGGCAACGTGGGCTTTATCGGCTATCCGGTGGTGGCGGCCATCTATGGGCCGCATGCTATATTCTATGCCTGCATTATCAACTTTGCCTTCACGGTATTTGCCTTCACGGCTGGAATGCAAATGGTGAAGGGTGGCCGGTTTGGTTTCGACTGGCATGTTCTTGTGAGTCCGGCAATGCTGTGCTCCTATGCCGCCATTGCACTTGTGGCAATAGGCGTTGACGACTATCCCGATGCAGTGTCGATTCCAGTCACCCTAGTCGGAGGCCTTACCGTACCGGCAGCGCTCATTATCATCGGCTCTTCGCTGGCGCAGATGCCGGCACGTAAGGTGGTCGGCACCCCGCGTGTGTGGGCTGCTGCTGTTTGTCGGCTGGTGGTGATGCCTCTTGTTGTGCTTGTAGTCACATTGCCGTTGGGTTACGGCAGCGATGTTACGGCCATCAACCTGATTCTTGCTGCGATGCCCGTGGGATCATTCGGCACTATGTTTTGCCTGCAGTGTGGCCGCGACGAGCGCCTAATGGTGCAAGGCACGTTTGTCTCCACTCTGCTCTCGGTGGCAACAATTCCGCTGGTGGTAATGCTGGCGATGAGCTTAAGTTGATGACTCGTGCTTGGACAACTATTCAGCGGCAGGGGCATGACAGCGGCACGTAAAAATGCCGGGCGCACACTGCACCCGGCATTCAACGCGTAGCCCATAGCAGAATCGAACTGCTCTTTCAAGAATGAAAATCTTGCGTCCTAACCGATAGACGAATGGGCCATCACCAACGGCTATTACCTAGGCAATTCGCATTGTCTGGCACAGACCGCTATATTCTCATTTATATGGCTTTTCAGAGAAACTCTGATCGTGGGGTGCACACCTTGAGCCCCCCCCGATTCTCACTTGCTTATTAAGCGAGCTTGTTGATCATCTTGGCAAGCTTCGACTTCAGATTAGAAGCCTTGTTCTTGCTGATGATGTTCTTGCGGCCGAGCTTGTCGAGCATAGCCGACACCTTCTTATACTCCTCAGCAGCAGCGGCCTTGTCGGTCATCTTGCGGAGGTTGCGCACTGCGTTGCGCATTGTCTTTGCGTAATAGCGGTTACGCAGATTTCTTGCCTGCGATTGGCGAATTCTCTTAATAGCTGATTTATGGTTTGCCATATCTTCTTGTTGTTTTTTTTGATTTTTTAGTAGCCCATAGCAGAATCGAACTGCTCTTTCAAGAATGAAAA
>CAVIEK010000078.1:0-7520 GCA_963641805.1 Bacteroides fragilis | reverse complement strand
GATAGACGAATGGGCCGAAAAAGTGCGGCGCTTGAAAAGCGACTGCAAATATAGAAAGGATTTTTCATTCCACAAAATTTAATGCGGTGAAAACGTGATTTATAGAGAGAAAAGGGCGTTTCGTCGCCATTTTTAGAGAAAATCTTAGTAATTTAGCTCACAAAATCACACACCTCACATGCGCGACAAACTTAACGGAGTGGTTCTGGGCACTGTCAAGTGCAACGAGCGGACCAACATAGTGCGTATCTACACCGACCGCCGAGGTCTGATGGCCTTTGTGGCGCCACAAGGGGTAACTGCGGCATCACGCATGCGCAATGCCATGCTCATGCCACTGTCGCTTGTGGAGTTTGAGGCCACCGGGCGACCCGGAGAGGATTTGTGCAGGTTTCGCGACTTGCGCCGCACCCAGCCATTGGCTCGCATCTATGGTGACCCCGTGAAGGTGACAATAGCCTTGTTTGTGGCCGAAGTGTTGTCGCACACCATCCAGGAAAGAGAGCAAAACGCCCAACTTTACAACTACATCAGCACATCGGTACGCCTGCTCGACGCCATGGAGCGCGGGGTGGCCAACTTCCACATCTGCTTTCTCTACGGGTTGGGGCGCATCATGGGTGTCGAGCCCGACACCCACTCCTACCGACAGGGCTACTGGTTTGATCTCGAGGGAGGCACCTTCGCCCCCGCGCCGACGCCAGGCGGCCGCTGGGTGCAGCCAGCAGTTGCGGCAGCAGTAAACGCGCTGAGCCGCATGACGTGGAGCAACCTTCACCTATTCCGATTCAGTCACACAGAGAGGTCAGAGGTGCTCGACGCCATAATTGAATATTTCCACATCCACCATGCCTCACTGGGCACACTGCGTTCGCTCGACGTGCTCAAGCAGGTGTTCAGATAGGCACTCCTCTACACATTAATTATATTACGTAGCCAACAGGCCCACACTTGCGGAGCGCGAATACGGAAAAAATTCCTTAATTAATGGCATTTCGCTTTTCGGTTAGAATATATTTTCATATATTTGCGATGTGCAATCTACCCCATACGGCCGATGACCAGCATTGGCACTCGGCCACACTCATTTAGACTAAACAGAAACACACGATAAGATAATGAAATCTACAGAAATCAACATCAACAATCTCGAAGCGCTCAACGTTGCTGCCCACAAGTTCATGGCAGAAATGGGCGACTACACAGTATTTGCCTTCTACGGGCAGATGGGTGCCGGCAAGACCACATTCATCAATGCCCTCTGCAAGGCACTGGGCGTGGAAACCGACACCACCAACTCGCCGTCGTTTGCCATCATCAATGAGTATCGCAGCGACACCACCGCCGAGCTCATCTACCATTTCGACTGCTACCGGCTTGAGAACGAAGCCGAGGCCGAAGACCTGGGCGCCGAAGACTATTTCGACAGCGGATCACTGTGCCTGATAGAATGGCCCGAGCGCATCGACACGCTGCTGCCCGACGACACTGTGCGCGTCGACATCGCCGTGAACGATGACGACAGCCGCACACTGCGCATGACATTCCCTGAGTAGGAACTAACCAAGATATAATGGCACGATACATACTGCTGCACGAGACGGCATCGACCAACACCTACCTAAAGCGCATGGCTGCAATACTGCCAAGCGCAACAGTGGTCTACACACACCACCAAACGGCAGGACGCGGGCAAAAAGGCAACAGTTGGGAAGCCGAACCGGGCAAGAACCTCACGTTCTCAATGCTCATCAAGCGCCCGGCCGTGGCCGTAACAAGCCAGTTCCGCATTAGTGAGGCCGTAACACTCGCAATAGCCGACGAGCTCACATCACGCTTCGGCGACGGCTTCGCAGTGAAGTGGCCCAACGACATCTATTGGCACGACCGTAAAATATGCGGCATACTCATCGAGCTCAGCCTCGACGCCAAGGGCATTGAGTGGCTGGTGGCCGGGGCTGGAATCAACGTGAACCAAGAGACATTCGTGAGCGATGCGCCCAATCCGGTATCGGTAAAGCAAATCACCGGAGCAGAGTGCGACCTCGAGCAGTTGCTCCATGCCACATGCGAGCGCATAGAACGGTACTGCGACTTCAGCCACATGACCGAAAGCGACTTTGCCTTCACGCACAAGCGCTACCTCGGCGCACTGTACCGCAACGACGGCAAGCCACACACCTTTGCCCTACCCGACGGCCAACGCCTGCAGGCACGCATTGTCGATGCAGACCCCGATGGCATGCTCGTGCTGCAGCACGAGACCGACGACTCGCTACACAGATACGCATTCAAGCAAGTGAGCCATGTGATCAACGAAAATGTGCTGTAGCGCACACTCGAACAACAACAACAAGTAGACACCACCAAAAAGAAAAAAAATGAATATAGCCGTTTACTGCTCATCACAAGCCGGATTGCCCGAGCCTTACGAGGCCGCGGCACGCGCTGCCGGGCAATGGATTGGATCAGGAGGGCACACGCTGGTATATGGCGGAGTGGATGCCGGCCTGATGCACACCGTGGCTCAAGCCACACACGACGCAGGCGGACACGTGACCGGCATCGTACCCGAACGCTTCGCCAACCGCACCGACAAAGTGGTCGACACGGTAATATCCACCGTCGACCTCAGCGACCGCAAAATGAAGATGATTGAAATGGCCGACGTGTTTGTAGTACTGCCCGGAGGCATAGGCACCATCGACGAGTGGATAAGCACCCTATCACAGATAATAGTCAACGGCGACAACGACAACCGGGGTATCGTGGCCGTAAACATAGGCCACATCTTCGACCACCAAATTGCCGAGCTCAAAGCCATGAGCCAGTCACCGCTGGCCCGCGGGAAGCGCATCGACATGACAACCGAGGTCACCACCCCAACCCAATTGACAGATTTTTTAACCAAATATCAAGAAACGTATGAAAAGTAAGATTTACACCCTCACCGGTGACAATGGCACAACATCGCTGGTGGGCGGGAAGCGTGTCAGCAAAGACGACGTCCGTGTTGAGGCCTACGGAACAATTGATGAATTGAACGCATCTGTGGGTCTTATGTGCCACAGCTCAAAACTCGACCATCCGGGAATGCTCCAGTTCTTCCGCAAAATTCAGAACAAACTTTTCAACATCGGGTCATACCTTGCCACCGATCCGACCGACGAGCGATATAACGGAATCGAATGGATCACCGAAGCCGACGTGAAAGAACTCGAGGCAAAAATCGATGAGCTCGACGACGAACTGCCGCCACTCAAAGGATTTATCCTGCCCGGCGGAAGCCGCCTCTCGGCACAGTGCAGCGTGTGCCGCACCATTGCCCGACGCGCCGAGCGCCGCATCATCAGTCTGGCTAAATCAAGCAAGGTCGACCCTGTTGTGATCAAGTATGTGAACCGGTTGAGTGACTTTCTCTTCGTTTTTGCAAGATTTAACAATATCCACAATCAATTTGAAGAAATTTATTGGAACAAAAATTGCGAATAGCGAATATAGTGCATACTTTTGCGCAAAATTTTTAGTACTTACATTCAAAGGAGGAATTAACTATGTATTGGACTCTTGAATTAGCAAGCAAACTTGAAGATGCGCCATGGCCCGCCACAAAAGACGAGCTCATTGACTATGCCATGCGTAGCGGTGCGCCCATGGAGGTGATTGAGAACCTTCAAGAAATAGAAGACGAGGGCGACACCTATGAATCTATAGAAGACATCTGGCCCGACTACCCCACCAATGATGAGGATTTCTTCTTCAATGAGGACGAATATTAACAACTCCAATCAAACTTATTATCGCCGATAATCAGCGAGTCATAAGCACCGCATGGGTGAATCCACTTTTACCCATGCGGTATTTTATGACATCTCACGATCATAAAGATCTTGACCGACAATGAGCATTCCGGACATAAAAATCACCATAATAACAGTTGCATTCAACGCTAAAGACGCATTGGAGAAAACCATGCACAGCATTGACATGCAGGATTATCCCAATATGGAATACATCATTGTGGACGGTGGCTCGTCTGACGGCACCATTTCCGTATTGGAAGCATACGAGGGAAAGCTCGACAAATGGACCAGCGAGCCCGACAAGGGCATATATGATGCCATGAACAAAGGCATATCAATGGCTACGGGGGACTACTGCATATTCATGAATGCCGGCGACTGCTTTGCGGAACCCTCAACCGTAAGGCGTGCCGTAAGAGAATTCCATGACGCCGACGTTGTCTATGGCGATATCACAAAAGACGGGGCACTGAAAAAGTCGCTGTCGCCACGCAACTGCCACAAGATGTATTATTGCCATCAAGCCGTGTTCACACGCACCTGTTGCCTCAGAGAGTATCCATTTGATGTGCGGCACCGCTTCTCTGCCGATTTCAAGCAGGCAAAACAACTATTTCTGACCGGGAAGAAATTTCGTCAGCTCAACAGCACCATTGCAATTTTCGACACGACCGGAATATCCAACACACAACGCTCAAAAGGCCTGCTTGACAACATCAAGGTCATCAATGATGTGGACAACCTTACCGAAAAGGCAAGACTGCTTCCGCGCCTGCTTTTCACATATTGCTTCTGCAGGCTACAAGGGAAATAGCCTTTTTACTGCAAGCCCAAGGCTTTCCTGTAAGTATCTTCGGTCTTTCTAGCGGTTTCAGTCCAAGTAAACAACTCAAGACGGCGACGGCCTTTCTCTATCAACTGATTTCTGTATGAATCCGTTTCAATTATCTTTTGCATAGCACGCAGCAGTGAATCGGCAGAATCTGGCACAAAATACTCGCAGGCATCGCCTCCCACCTCAGGGAAACAGCTGGCATCAGAAAGGACCACCGGACAATCTTGTGCGAAAGCCTCCAAAATGGGAATTCCGAACCCCTCACATAATGACGGATACACAAACATCACCGCATTGTGATAAAGCCTGTCAAGCTCTGCATCACTTATATCGCTGCACACATACACATTATCCTTTATTCCGAGAGATGAAAACGTGTGGCGTTCCTGCGATGAAAGCCCTCGGCCTGTCAGCACAAGGCCATAGTCCGGAAAAGTTTTCGTCAATTCGGCAAAAGCCTCGGCCACAATGCCGAAGTTCTTATACCGGCGACGTTCGCCCACATAGAGTATGTATTTCTCAGGGAGCCCGGCAAGCCGGCCAACACCGAGCGGACGTTTCTCTATACCGTGGTGAATGACATCAATCTTTGACGAATCCACGCCAAGCAACTCCACTACCTTTTTCTTGGTATACTCACTTATGGCAATTATCCTTGTGGCTTTCTGCGCCAACTTGCGCTTGTTGCCGGCAGTAGGGTCATCGGGCGAGAAATACTGAGGATACATCTCGTGTGTCATGTCGTGTATGGTCAGCACAAAACTTTTGTCCCCTATGACATCCAGGAAATAAGGATCATAGCCAGTGGGATGAAAAATATCATAGTCTGCTCGGCGAATCTTCTTCACAGAAGCCCAGCGGTTGAATGCACGGAACACGCCCTCAAAGAGTTTGAACAGCGCTTTGGGAACCGGCACATAGCGCACTATGTCGCGACGGGAAATGTATTTGTTCATCGAGAACAGCAGAGCAACGTCCACATCCGCGTCTTTCATGCGGGATATTATCTCGTAATAGTAACGGGATATGCCGCCGAATCTCTGGCAGTGGAATGCGTGATAGTCAAAGAGTACAGTCAACTTATTATCCTGCATGGCAAAAAATGCTTTTTCTTTACAAGTGGTTAGTAGTTGTTGTCACGAGCGATTTTGTGAAAGGGACAAAAAAGGCAGCAAAGCCAATGGCTAATGATTTTGTCTGGCATCCCGCCTAGCTTGTTCCATACGGCAAATTTAGCGCTTTTCGCACAAGCTTCCCGCCATACGCTGAAAGAAAATATTGAAAACGTCGTCGCAATCACTTGTTCCGTTGATTACGATTACGAGCCGCGCAACCACGACACACAAAAAAGGTTGCGGCCGCGCCTCAGATACATCCTTGACACGGCCGCAGTTTTTATAAATAGCGTCTTGATTACAGATATTTGTCGCCGAAGGTGGCTTTCACTTCGTTGACGTAAGTGCGCAGTTTCTGTTCGTCACTCTTGGGCACAATGAGCAACGCGTCGTCGACATCGGCCACAATATAGCCGTTCAGCTCCGAAGCCACCACGAGTTTGTCACCCTTTACGGCAATCACGTTGTTGTGGCTGTTGAAGAGCAACGCCTTGCAGTTTTGAGTCACGTTGCCGTCACTGTTCTTTGGCGAGTTGTCATAAAGTGATCCCCATGTACCCAAGTCGCTCCATCCGAAGTCTACTTGCTCCACATACACATTAGGTGCCTTCTCCATGATGGCGAAGTCAATCGAAATGTTGGGACATGAGGCGTAGTTCTCATTGATGTAGGTCTGCTCGGCAAGCATTCCGAACACACCGGCCGCATTGTCAAACGTCTGCGCGATTTCGGGCGCATAGTCATGAAACGCCTTGATTATCGAGTCGGCACTCCAGAAAAACATTCCGGAATTCCAAAAAAACTCACCGCTCTCGACAAACACCTTGGCAAGGTCCTCATTAGGCTTCTCAGTAAAGGTCTTCACCTTGGCGAATCCGTCGCCGGCAGCCTCACCGAGCTGGATGTAGCCATATCCGGTCTCGGGACGGTTAGGCTTCACGCCAAAAGTGAGCAAGGCATCATGCGTCTCAAGGAAATCAAAGGCACTCAATGCGCAACGACGAAATTCGTCCTGCTTTAGGATGAGGTGGTCGCTCGGGCACACCATAATCTTGGCTGCCGGGTTGAGCGCCTTAATGTGATAGGCGGCCCACGCATTGCAAGGTGCAGTGTTGCGCCGCGCCGGCTCGAGCAGAATCTGCTCGGGTTTGAGCTGAGGCAGCTGTTCCATAATCAGGCCGGCATACTGCTCATTGGTAAGCATTATTATATTTTCAACAGGCACAATGCCTTCGAGGCGGTCTACTGCCATTTGAAGCAGGCTGCGGCCCGTACCCAGAAAGTCGATAAACTGCTTCGGCTTATTCGAGCGGCTGTAAGGCCAGAAACGTGACCCGACGCCACCACACATTATCACGCAATATCGGTTATTTTCCATTCTATTTGGTTTAAAATTGTGTATTCATTACATACTCGGCCATGACCGACTTTCCTAGCGCCACCACAATCGTGGTTCTAGCACGCCTAAACTGCGGTCTTAAGACCATGTGGCACAAATTTAATGAAAAAAAACGAAACCAAGAACATGAGGATGCACAGATATAAGACCACCGCAAGCCACATCGGGCGCACAAAAAAGACCAGACCGACGCCCCCCCAACAAGCATCGGCGAGCCAGTGATCCCAATGCCCGGTTTCATGCCCATTCGCTTATAAGAAGCTTGTTTTATTGCAAAATGACCCACAAAGGGGTGTTGACCGTTAAAAATGTTGCGGTTTTGTTTTCTAATTAGGCAAATTAGGATTATCTTTGCAAGTCGAAACAAT
>CAVIEK010000077.1:0-11094 GCA_963641805.1 Bacteroides fragilis | reverse complement strand
CTTCCGCACAGCATGAAGGCGCTCGACGGCCATAAGGCGCGCTATTTGGCCATCATCACGCAATAGGCGGCAAGGCCTTGTGCCTGGACGCCAAACCGCTAATAACAATTTATATATACACATATATATGCTCGAAAAATTTCTCGACAAGACGGAATTCTCATCATATACTGATTTTATGATGAATTTTCACATACAGATTCCCGAAAATTTCAATTTTGCCTACGACGTGGTCGACGAGTGGGCGCGCATTGAGCCACACAAGAAGGCGCTGCTGTGGGTCAATGATTGCGGACGACACCGCCAATTCACGTTTGCCGACGTCAAGCGTGAGAGCGATAAGGCCGCATCCTACTTTCAGCAGTTGGGCATAGGCCGTGGCGATATGGTGATGCTCATAATGAAACGCCGCTACCAATTCTGGTTTGCGATAACGGCTTTGCACAAGCTTGGTGCGGTGGCGATACCGGCCACCCATCTGCTCACGCCCGACGATATCGTGTACAGATGCCAGTCGGCAGGAATAAAAGCGATTGTGGCAGCCGGCGATGATGAGGTGCTAAGCCACATAAGTGCTGCCGCTCCGCAGTGTCACACGCTGAAGCGGCTGGTGTCGATAGGTCCGAACGTGCCTGCCGGTTGGAGCGATTTCAACAGTGGCCTTGAGGCAGCACCGCCATTTGTTAGGCCTTCGCACCCTAACGACAACACGTCGATATCGCTAATGTATTTCACCAGCGGCACCAGTGGCGAGCCCAAGATGGTGGCTCACGATTTTCTATATCCATTGGGACATATCATCACGGCCAAGTATTGGCACAACCTTGACGAGAACAGTCTGCATTTCACCCTTGCCGATACCGGTTGGGGCAAGGCTGTATGGGGAAGCTATTACGGACAGTGGATTGTGGGAGCCAATGTGTTTGTCTACGATTTCGAGAAATTCAAGCCTGTAGACGTGCTTGAGATGATACACCGCTACCACATCACGTCGTTCTGTGCGCCGCCCACTGTCTACCGTTTTCTTATCAGGGAAGACATGTCGTCCTACGATTTGAGCTCATTGCGCTATTGCACAAATGCCGGCGAGGCGCTTAACCCAAGTGTGTTTGAGAGGTGGCATGAGCTTACGGGCATAAAACTTCATGAGGCGTTCGGCCAGACCGAGACCACTGCCACCGTGGGTACCTATCCGTGGGTTGAGCCGCGTCCAGGGTCGATGGGGAAGGCCAACCCAGGATATGACATCGACTTGATGACCAACGACGGCCGTTGGGCCGAGGAAGGCGAGCAGGGCGAGATTGTGGTAAAGGTAGGTGAGTCCAAACCTGTGGGGCTCTTTAAAGAATATTACCGGGATCAGGAATTGACTAGGGAACACTTCAGCGACGGCATTTATCACACGGGTGACATTGCTTGGCGCGACGAAGACGGCTATTATTGGTTTATAGGCCGCAAGGACGATGTGATAAAGTCGTCGGGCTACCGCATAGGTCCGTTTGAGGTTGAGAATGCGTTGATGAAGCATCCATCCGTGGTGGAATGTGCAGTGACCGGTGTCCCCGATGACGTGCGCGGTATGGTGGTAAAGGCCACTGTGGTACTTGCCAAGGGATATGATGGCGTAGTGCTTAATCGCGAATACCGCGGAAAAGACGTTCCGCAGCTTGTACGCGATATCCAAGATTTTGTGAAGCATGCGACTGCCCCCTACAAGTATCCGCGCATAATAGAGTTTGTGGAAGAGCTTCCGAAGACTATCAGCGGCAAGATTCGCCGTGTGGAGATTCGTGACAAGGACAGTAACCGGCAGCAATAAAGAGAAACACACGAAGCGATTGAAAAATGTGGGCGGGAGTGCAAGGCAAGTGCGTCCCGCCGTTTTTTTTCTTATGCGTATCACGACTGAATAATATGGACACCGATACCTGACTCAAGATACTTTTGCGAAAAAAAAGCCAATGAAACCAGATGAATTGATGTCAGTGATGACCGAGGAGCAGATGCTCTCGGTATGGAAAAGTGTGCTTCACCTTGAAGATGTGAGGCGTGATTGCAGTATTGAGCGTGACGATGGTATCGACATTGACTCGTTGTTGCTCACCCGCATACGCCAGTGGTACCATCATCTGCTCGCAACGGCTCCGCTCGCATGGCTGCCAATCGATGATGTGGGAGCAGAGGCAACAGTGACTGCCGATGAGACAGGACTGGTGACGATGCAACTGCCACAAAGGGTTGTGCGACCCGTGGAAGTGCGTCTTGGCAAGTGGAGGCGTTCTGTCACTGATTTCCATGCACCGGGTGATAGCATGTCGCTACTTCAGCATAACACTTGGGTTCGTGGCGGGTGCGCATCGCCCGTGGCTGTGGATTGTGGAGGAGGTCTGCTGCGCCTATATTCACTGCCACCGGGGCAGACCCCGGTGGTGGATACCGCGCGTTGTGTGGCATGGGCTGCCGATGGCAGTTACCGATTGGCACATGCGGCACTTGATACCATTCCGCAGTGGGCCGACAGTATATGATGCCATCCCTATCCTGTGCGATTCACATTATTTTAATCCGTCGGCCACACTCTGTGTTGTGGGTGACGGCTTTTTGTGGTAATTTTGCATGCATTTTCAGAGGGTGGAAATGCGTATAACGGAGGTTATGATATGCAAAACGACAGCGAACGTCTTTACAAGCTCGATAAGGCACCGGTAGGAAAGCTATTGTGGGAGTATAGCCTGCCCGCCGTGGTGGGCATCATGGTGATGTCGGTCTATAATGTGGTCGACCGCATATTCATAGGCCAGGGTGTGGGAGCCGATGCCATAGCGGGGCTCGCCATCACGTTTCCTGTGATGAATGTGTCGGCGGCGTTCGGTGTTCTCATTGGTGCGGGAGCCAGCACCCGCACATCGATTGTGCTCGGTATGGGCGACAAGCCGATGGCTGAGCGTGTGCTAGGCAATAGCATTGTGATGACGCTTATTTTCGGCACTATCTACATAGCCTTCTTTGGTGTGTTTATGGACCAGATTTTGCGGTTGTTTGGAGCGAGCGACACATCGCTGCCCTATGCCCGCGATTACATGACCTATATGCTTCCAGGCTTACTGTTCAACAATCTCACCTACTCGTTCAACAATGTGATGCGCTCTTCGGGTTACCCTACCAAGGCGATGGTGACAATGTTTATAGGCGCCATTCTCAACGTGGTTCTCGACCCTATATTCATATTCGTGTTTCACATGGGCATAAAGGGTGCTGCCATAGCTACCGTGATATCGATGGGGGTGTCGATGGCGTTTGTGCTGGCACATTTTTGCAACAGTAAAAGCGAGGTGCATTTCAAGCGTGGCATCTATAAGTTACAGTGGAGCATATTGTTACCTATTGTTTCGATAGGTGCTGCACCGTGCATTGTAAACACAGCCGGCTGTGCAATTAATGCCGTAATCAACAACACTGTGTATAACTATGGCGGCGACACCGGTGTTGCCGCCATAGGAATATTCACATCGTACACGCAGCTGATAATCTCGTTTGTTATGGGTGTGTGCATGGGCATGCAGCCTATTGTGGGGTATAATTATGGCGCTAGAAGGTACCACCGCTTGAAGCGCGTATTCTGGTTGTCGGCTCTAGTCTCGACAGTGGTGTGTGTAATAGGTGCTTTGGGCGCCCAACTGTTTCCCGAGGCAATATCCCGCATGTTTACCAACGATGGAATTCTGATTGACGCCGGCAACATGGTGCTTCGCCTTACCTCGCTTGCTTTTTGGATGGTGGGCTTTCAGATTGTGGCTACCACCTTCTTTCAGTCGCTTGGCGAGGCTGGCAAGTCAATATTCATGAGCCTGTCGCGGCAAGTGATATTTTTGATGCCGCTTTTGTTCACATTGCCGCATCTGCTTGGCTATAGAGGTGTGTGGTTGTCGTTCCCTGTTTCCGATGTGTGTGCCACTATTGTGTCGGTTATGCTGCTAGTGATGCAGATTCGCAAAATCAACACATTGGCAGCCCAAAGCCGTTAGGGATGACGGCGCAAAAATTGAAAACCTACTCAAAAGTGTGGCGAAAAGGCACATAAGCATGACTTTTTTTATTAGTTTTGTAATCAATGTCGGTAATAGGTATATATAAACCCGACAAAACTGATAAATACAAAGCATAAATCATCCTAAAAATGAAGAATTTACGATTTTTGGCACTGCGTCATGCGCTTGTTGTGGGCATGGCAATGGTGTCGTTTTTCAGCACTCTAGCCACTTCCGTGTCTGATTCTCAAGCAAGTAAGGATGCTATGGTGGTGAGCGGAAATGCGCGGTTTACCGTGCTCACCCCAGGTATGGTGCGCATGGAATGGGACTCGGCTGCCCGCTTTACCGACGATGCCTCGCTGCTGGTTGAGAACCGTCGGCTCCCGGTGCCTCAATTCACAAGCCACAAAGCCGGCAAATGGGTCACCATAAAAACCAAAGATATCGAATTGAAGTATCTTGCAGGGTCGGGACGATTCACCCGCCATAACTTGAACATAACCTATACGCGCCCCGACGGGAAACGTGCCACATGGCACTGGGGCGATAAGCAGACCGGCAACCTGAAGGGTACCTACCGCACTCTCGACACTTACGACGGATCCTATTCGGCACGGCATAAAATAACTATCCCGATGGAGGACGGATTGCTGGCGCGCGATGGATGGACACTGATCGACGACTCCAAAAATATGCTTTTCGACAACGATACCACTTGGCGGTGGGTAAAGCCGCGCCGCGACTCGGTGAATGCACAAGACGCATATTTCATGGTTTATGGCCATGATTACAAGCGCGCCATAACCGACTATACCCGCATAGCAGGCAAGATCCCGTTACCGCCGAAATACACATTCGGCTTTTGGTGGTCGAGGTATTGGAACTACAGTGACAACGACCTGCGCACCCTTGTGCAGAACTTCCGCCGCTACGATATTCCAATCGATGTGCTTGTGATTGATATGGATTGGCATGAGACCGACAGTCTGTTCTTGAAGCCGGTGCGTCGCGATGAGACCGGAAGCAAGTTGCACTGGACGGGCTGGACGTGGGAAAAGCATTATTTCCCTCATCCCGACAAGTTCCTGAAATGGACCGACGCACAACAGTTGAAAACCACACTCAATCTGCACCCCGCATCGGGAATTCCATCTTTCGAGGAGCCATATGGCCGCTTTTGCAAGGCTATGGGGCTTGACAGCACCACACGCCAGCGCATTCCATACGAGGGAAGTAACAAACGGTTCATGACCAACTTGTTTGAAGTGGTACTTGATCCAATCTCGCGTATGGGCGTCGATTTTTGGTGGCTCGACTGGCAACAGTTCCTCACCGACCACAAATATCCCTCGCTTAGCAATACGTGGTGGATCAACTACGTGTTCTTCTCGCGCATGGAGCGCACTGGCACAAAGCGCCCGCTGCTCTATCACCGCTGGGGTGGACTGGGCAATCACCGTTATCAGATAGGTTTCTCGGGCGATGCTGTGGCCTCTTGGCGCTCGCTTGCGTTCCAGCCGTGGTTCACTGCCACCGCGAGCAATGTGCTTTACAGTTACTGGAGCCACGACATAGGCGGCCATTACCTGTATGCCGACCATCTTGACCCCGACCTTTATGTGCGTTGGGTGCAGTATGGTACATTCAGCCCCATACTGCGCATTCACAGCAACAAGAACTCGCGACTCAACAAAGACCCTTGGGTATACGACAAAGACCATTTCGATGCGCTGCGCGATGCCATCGACCTTCGCTACCGCCTCGTCCCCTATATCTACACGATGGCCCGTTGCGCCTACGACACGGGCATAGGCCTGTGCCGTCCCATGTATTACGACTATCCGGAGTCCCCCGAGGCCTACGCCGATTCGTCGCAATACATGTTTGGCGACCAAATGCTGGTGTCGGCCATCGGCGCGCCGGCCGACAGTGCAGGCATCTTCACCGCCCACGTGTGGCTGCCCCAAGGCAATCGGTGGTTTGAGTGGAGCACCGGCACCTTGCTCAACGGCGGCCAGTCGCTTGACCGCAAGTTCACGCTGAGCGAGTATCCTGTGTATGTAAAGGCTGGAGCCGTTATTCCCATGTATGGCCGCGAGGTGAGAAACCTCCAGTCGCCCATCAGCGCCTACACGCTTGCCGTGATGCCGGGAGCCAGCGGAGAGGGTACAATCTATGAGGACGCAGGTGACGACAAGCAGTATGCGACCCGTTATGCCACCACTCGAGTGGTGAATGCCATCAGAGGCCGCACACAGACACTGACAATAGAACCCACGCGCGGTGAGTTTGACGGAATGGAGCTGGAACGCACATATACCATCTACATATATGGCGCTGAGATGCCCGAGACTGTGACTGTCGACGGAATACCTTACACCTATTCGAGCCTTGACACCGCTCTCACCCGCCAATGGCGCTATGACGGCAACCGCCTGGCTGTGGTGGTCCCCATAGGTGTTGTAAGCGCCTCGGCCACCCATACCGTGACAGTGACTTACAGCAGTGACCGCCAGGCTGATGTCAATACAGGTATCGTGGGCCGTTTGCACAACTTTGTGAAGGCTTACCGCGACTACAAGGCCTCGCTGAAAAAGCGCACAAAGGGATGGAATTGGGTGACTGACGAGATAGGGCGTGTGGAGGAAACCGCGCGAATTCTTGAATATGAGCCGCAGAACTTCTACGATATATTGCTCTATTTCAACAACCATGTCGACAACTGCTTGAGGCAGTTCACATTTGAACCCGATAAGAAGAAATAGGAAGAGGAATAACCAAAGACAGACAGCGGTCGTGGGTGTAAGGCGTGTGTGACGCATCTGTGCCCACGACCGTCTTTTAGTGGTGTGCCGCACATGGCCGATGCGGAATTAAACTTTGTGTCTCAGCTGTTGTCTAAGAGACAAATGGCTTTGCAGTTAATGATTTTTAGGTTAACTTTGCATTGTTTGCAACGGACTATTGTTCAACGGAAAATTGAGGAAATGAAACATTTGCGACTACTTTTTGCACTGTCAACCCTCCTTGTGGCGGGGTTTGCTACCACCAACGGCCTGCAGGCGCAGACTCTGCGCAATGCCAACTATGTGCAGCTCGGCAAGATATCGGCTAACGGCACAGTGCGCAACGCACAGTTTGTCACTGTGGGATATTTCAATACCGACGGCAGCATCAGCGATCGCAACCGCAACAAGGTGGGGCGCATCAGTGGCGACATGCAGGTGTATGACGCTTCAGGCAAGCGCGTGGGTTATATCACTGTCGATGGCGCGGTGCACGATGGCGAGAGCCGTGTCATTGGCCACATCGACCGTAAGACAGGCAAGGTTAGTGACGGCGACTACAATGCGGTGGGCTATGCCGAAAACCTTAATATTGTGTGGATTGCCTGCTACTACTTTTTCAACTTTTTCAATTGACCCGCAAGCACTGGCGGCATCAGTCACAATAATGAAAAACCAATGTCCGTTGTAGAAGAATGTGATTGCAGACGATCATTAACTATAACCAAACAATGAAACGGAAAATCATCTTATTACTTATGGCTCTGGCATCGGTTGCCGAAACCGTATCAGCCCAAATTCCCGCCGATTCAGTACTTCGCCGCTATGCCGCGCAAATGCTCATGGTGGGGTTTCGCGGAAACACTGTCGACGAGCAGAGTGATGCTGCACGCTATGTGCGCGACCTGAAGGTGGGCAGTATCGTGCTTTTTGACGTCGACCTCACAGGAAGTGCCTCATTAGGATCACGCAACATTACATCAGTAGAGCAATTGCAGACGCTTACGGCCCAACTCCAGAAATGGGCGGGCGGACGGCTGCTGATTGCCGCTGATCAGGAAGGCGGACGTGTGGCGCGACTCAAGCCGCAGTATGGCTATCTGCCCGTACCTTCGGCCGAATATTTAGGCGGAATCGACAAGGAGGACACCACACGATTCTATGGGTGGCGCATAGCCACAGAGATGGCCATGAGCGGTGTCAATCTCAACTTGGCTCCTGTGGTCGATGTTGCCAATCCACTATGCCCCGCAATAGGTAAGTTGCATCGCGGTTTCAGTGCCGATCCCAATGTGGTGGTACGAAATGCTGGGTGGATCATCGATGAGGCGCGCAAGCAGAATGTAGCTTGTGCCATCAAGCATTTTCCGGGTCACGGCAGTGCCACGACCGACTCGCATTGGGGATTCGTGGATGTTACAAGCACTTGGAAGCCCGAAGAGCTTGAGCCGTTCCGAAAGCTCATAAAGAAAGGCAAGGTCGATGTGGTGATGACAGCGCATATATTCAACCGCCAGCTTGATGCCGAATATCCTGCCACATTGTCGCGCAAGACTATCGAAGGCGTGTTGCGCGGTCAGCTCGGATATGATGGTGTGGTAGTGACCGACGACATGTATATGGAAGGCATAATCAAGCAATACAGCATCGAGCGCGCCTTGGTTCTTGCCATCAATGCCGGTGCTGACCTGATTTGCGTGGGTAACAACATCAACACCGGTTTTGAGGCCGACCGTCCGTTCAGGCTTGTCGACATTATTGTGCAGGCAGTGAAGCGCGGTCAGATTCCTTATGGCCGGTTGGTGCAGTCGCACAAGCGCATTGAGAGGCTTATCAAGCGTTTGTCGCACTGACACGCTCAAATTAATCACTGCCAATATGGTGAGGTGATGAAAAAAGTAGTAAATTTGCACCCACAATTGGCCCTGCTATTGTAAAGCAGACCGCGTGGGTCAATATACAAGCCCCCGTAGTTCAACGGATAGAACGTGGGTTTCCTAAACCTAAGATCAGAGTTCGATTCTCTGCGGGGGTACAATAATCGATTAAATAGCAGCCGCACCGGCTGAAAGGGCGCTGGGTTGTGCCTTCCCGGTCGAGGTTAGTAAAATGCGGTAATGGAAAGAGGACTGCAGTCCCACCACAAAAAAGTGTTTGACAACAATGCGCAAATTCAGTGCTGGCATATTGGCTTACAGATTGGTCGACGGTCGCCTGGAGGTGCTTTTAGGGCATCCTGGAGGGCCTATATGGGCGCATCGTGACCGCGGGTGCTGGTCGATACCAAAAGGCGAGTTTGATTTTACCGAAGAAACGCCGCTCGATGCAGCACGGCGTGAGTTTACCGAAGAGACAGGATTTATGCCTGTGGGCAAATTCATAGAGCTTGGCGTATGTGCCGTAAGTAGCGCGAAGACAGTGTATGCTTTTGGTCTTGAGTGTGCCGGTCTTGATGCCGGCAAGGCAAAGAGCAACATGGTCGACATGGAATGGCCTCCCCACTCGGGGCAGCGGGTAAGTTTCCCTGAGATAGACCGTTGCGAGTGGTTTGGTGTGGCTGAGGCAATGATCAAGATACTGCCGGGCCAACAACAGTTTGTTGTCAAGTTGCAGGAAAGTGTTGTTGAGGAGTAGTCCTTGATTTGTCGAGAAAATAAAATCCTGCCTGTCAATTCAAGTTTTAAAACAAGATTTTGCAATACTGCTTTGTCATGCCCGTAGAGAGCGGCGGCAGTCAAGAGTATTCTACAATTTTAGAAAGAGTATATATTTGAGAGAGATTTATGGAGAGTTTTTTTAGTAGCATAGGTGACTGGCTTGTTACGGCAAGTGATTTTGTGTGCGGCTACCCTGAGTTCTTTTTGCTCATCGGTGGCGGCCTGTTCTTGTTTTTCTACTCAGGCGCAGTGTCGTTGCGCAGACTGCCATGGTCGATAAGGGCACTGAGGCAAAAGCAGGCCAGCCAAAGCGGCAAGGCAACAGGTCAAATAAGCTCATTGCAGGCTTTGTTGAGCGCCATAGCGGCTACAGTGGGAATGGGTAACATTGCCGGTGTGGCCATAGCCCTCACTGTGGGCGGGCCAGGCGTGATATTTTGGATGTGGGTGAGTGCCATTGTGGGCATGTCGACCAAGTTTTTCGAGGGCGCTCTCTCAATCATGTATAAGGGGCATGATGCCAACGGCGAGCCTCAAGGTGGTCCCATGTATATGATTCTGAATGGCTTGGGCCGCAAGTGGCACCCCATGGCCTATGCCTTTGCCATATTCGGCCTTGTGGGCACGTTGTGCTTTATGCAGGCCAACCAACTGGTAGAGTCGGTGACAACTGTGTTCACCACTCCTGCCGGCATCGAAAACACTATGTGGTTGCGTTTCGTACTCGGTGTGGTGATTGTAGTGATTGTGGGCTCTGTGATACTGGGCGGCATAGGCCGTATTGCCAAGCTCGCGTCGCGCATTGTGCCAGTCATGGTGGTGCTTTACATGCTGCTGGTGGCTGTGATAATGGTTTTGAACTACGATAAGCTGCCTGGAGTGTTTGCGTCGATTTTCACCGAGGCGTTTAGCCTCAAGGCTGGATTCGGAGCATTTGCCTTTGTGGCGCTTACAGGAGCCCGACGTGCAGCCTACGTCAACGAGGCGGGAATCGGCACCGCCTCGATGATGCACGGAGCCTCGCGCAACACCGATCCCATCAAGGAAGGCCTGATAGCAATGATTGCGCCTGCCATTGATTCAGGCATCGTGTGCACCCTTACGGCCATACCCATTCTCATAGCGGGCAATTATGCACACCTGGGTGGAGATGTGAAGGGACTTTATGTCGCACTTGGATCATTTGGCCAGTTATTGCCAGGTATCGGCCAGTATCTGCTAATGGTGATTGTGTTCTTCTTTGCATTCTCAACCATGTTTTCTTATAGTTATTATGGCCAAAAATGCTCCAACTTCCTTTTTGGCCCTGGTTGCGTGAAGTATTACAACTACTATTATCTGATAATGATCATAGTGGCAGCAGTGATACCGCTGAAGACGCTGGTCAGCGTGATGGATCTGTCGTTTGCGCTGATGGCTCTCTGCACCATGTCCACTTTGGTGGCTTTGAGTCCGAGAGTGAAGGCCTTGATGAAAGATTACTTTAAAAAGCAGACGAAATGATACGGGAAACTGATATTTTTCTAATAAAAAACCAATTTACTTAACAAATTATCATAATAATTGCTTTTTATTTCTAAATCTTTTATTAAATTTGCAACTGTAAAAGCAAACTAAAAA
>CAVIEK010000076.1:0-11158 GCA_963641805.1 Bacteroides fragilis | reverse complement strand
GTTTTTTGCTTTTTTTGTCGGCAAACGGCTGCCGGCAACTACAAATACTGGCTTTTGACCAAATTGAGCGTCAATGGTTTAATGTTTCTTTACGCTGGGAGGTAAAAAAGAACACTAAAAAGGCATAATCGACCAATTGCGTTCGGGTTCTTTAACCCGTAATCTTTAATCTCTCGCACATGTGTGTAAAAAACCGGAAAGGGGCATCACTGCTGCTTCCCGGCCGATAATTATACTAAAACCAATTCTACTATCAACTAATGCATTTAAGCAATAAATATATAAGGATTAGTATTTCCTGTTATGTCTGCCCGGCTTGTGGCTTTGGCCGAATTGTGGCGGCAATGTGTGACGCACATGCAGCCAAGGCGTGGGGCTGGTGTCATGCTTTGTGTGTGAGGGTGGAGTAACGGAGTGCGGCCTGTCGCCTCGCTCAATGCAGGTGACGCCGGTCTTTGGCGATTTTGCCGTGTGTGATACCAATAGTCGGTCTGTGTAGGCTCATCTTTTATTTTACACGTCGCATTATCTGTGTTCCTCATAACGCCACATCACTATTTTCTTGTGAAGCGTGCCATTGTCGGCGGCTCGCTGAGCCGTGGGGCGATTCGGCACCCCCGATGTGTGCCACGCTTTCAATTTGCTACAAAATTATAGTATTGTTTTTGATAGTGCAAGTGGTTTTGCCAAGTTTTTCCACTTTTCGCCGCCAGAGTATTATGATTTTCCACAATGTGTGTGTTTTCAGGACAAAAAGTGAGGGATGCCGCTTGGTGGCACCCCTCAGCATAGGACAGGATTTCTAATGCTTGTCAGGCTTTATGTCGATGGAATTATTGATTCTTATTGCCTTCTTCGGCGGTTGCGCTGGTGGCGTTCAGGAAGTAGCTTTGCGACTTGATGAAGTTGCGGGCCTGAAGCACCATGGTCTTGGTCTCACCAAGCAGGTTGAGGAATAGCGCTGAGGCGCGAGTGCTGCCGTTGGGGTCGTCTTGCAGGCGGCGAATCTGGTGCTTGATGGTTTCGGCAATGATGTTGAACAGCTCATCGCGCTTCACCATGATGTCGTCGAGTTTGTCAAATTCCTTGGACCGCAACATCTCGTCGATCTGGCTGAATATGTCGTCCACCTTGTCGTTGACCACTTTCAAGTCTTTTATCTGCTCGCCGGTGAGGCCGCGGTGGTTGTTGTTGATGTGGTCGTAGGCCGGCTTGGTGCAGTGGAGCAGGGCTTTGGTCACCTCACACAGGTAGTCGACCACCTGCACATAGAAGTGTGCCGTCTCGATCTTTTGCTGCTCGAGCTGGCGGAGCACCGGCATGATGCCATATTTGCGCTCGGTGGCGTTGTGGTACATCTCGCGGGCTTCGTTCACGGTCTGCTGCAGCTCTTTGCGGTTCTCGGTGAACAGTGCCACAAGCATGTGGTTGTAGACGCGCGACACATTCTCCATGGTGCTCACTGCCGACTGGGTGCAGTTGATGAGCACGTCCTCAGGATTGTCGGTGGCCTTAATGAGGGGCTCGTTGTCCTCTGCCTTTGATTTCTTGCCGCCGACGATGCGGTTGCTCATGCCGTAGGCGCATGCAATCACTATCGCCACCAGGGCATACCACTTGGCCCACATGAGCAGCGTGGCCAGAATAAACGACACGCAGAAGGCGATGAGGGCAGTCACAAACCATCCCATTATCACCACCATCACACCGCTGATGCGGTACACGGCGCTGTCGCGACCCCAAGCGCGGTCGGCGAGCGACGATCCCATTGCCACCATGAACACCACATAGGTGGTCGACAGTGGCAACTTGAACGATGTGCCGATGCAGATGAGGATGGCTGCCGATGCCAGATTCACCACGGCGCGTATCTTGTCGTAGTTGCTATCGCCGCGCTCTTCGACCGGCAGCGGAATGAAGCGGCGGTTTATGGCGTCGATCCAGCTGTTGGGCAGGATGCGCTTGTAGCTGTTGTTGATGTTCACGGCGGTGCGCACGAGCATGCGTGAGAACGGAGTGGAGTTGAAGCGCTCGTCTTCATCATGCTGCGAGGCAAGCGTGAGCTCGGTCTGCGACACACGCCATGCGTCTTTCGAGAAGAAGAGTGTGGCGGCCATGATCACTCCGGCACCAAGCAGGAACCACGTGTTGGCGGCTTTCGGGTCGGCCAGGCCGCCCATGAGCATGTTGGTGTCACCGCTGTCAAGGGCCAGACGGTAAGCGTCGAGTCCTGCCAGCGGCACACCGATGAAGTTCACGAGGTCGTTGCCGGCAAAGGCAAGGGCGAGGGCGAATGTGCCGCTCAGAATCGTTATTTTAAGGATGCTCACCTTGAGCAGCTGCAGCACCCACAGGATGAGCGAGGCGCCGGCCCAAGTCGCAAGGAGCACGGTCCAGATGTTGTCTTTCACAAATGTGTCGAAGTCGGCTGTGAGCAGCCCAGAGCTCTTAAGACCCTTGAACAGGGCGAAGTAGATGATACCCACAATGGCGATGCCGCACCAGATGGCTCCGTAGCGCTTCATCTGCTTGGCGTAGCGGAAGGTGAATATCATGCGTGAGAAGTACATCACCACCGAGCCCACTATGAACGACAGGACCACCGACACCAGAATTGCCGAAATCATTCCCAACGCCTTGCCTCCGTTCACAAACTGGTCGAAGTTGGCAATCGTCAACCCTGAGTCGGCATATACCTTGAATGTGGTCACGGCGCAAGCCGCACCGAGCAGCTCGAATATCATCGACACGGTCGTCGATGTGGGTAGCCCGAGCTTGTTGAAGCCGTTGAGCAGCACCACATCGGTGAGCATCACGCCGGCGTAAAGCATCATCACATCTTTGAATGTGAACATCTCGGGGTGGAACACACCTGTGCGGGCCACCTCCATCATGCCGTGCGATGTGAGCACGCCCACGAGAATACCGCAGGCTGCTACCGACAGAATCACGTTGAATGAAGCAATTTTGGAACCCAATGACGAGTTCAGGAAGTTGATGGCATCGTTGGCTACGCCCACTATCAAGTCGAGCACTGCCAGAATCGCAAGAATCGCCACGATGACCGTGAAAATAGGATCCATAGTTAAATCTTAATTGGTTTTATAAAATGAATTATGCTGTTAGTCTTTTTCTTTTGGATCACTTGTGAAGGGTGAAGGTGAACTCCAGTCCGCCGCGCTCGGCGTTGCGCACGCTGATGGTGCCGTGGTGGAAGAGGACAGCGTTTTTCACTATCGCAAGGCCCAACCCGGTGCCGCCCATAGATCGTGAGCGTCCCTTGTCCACGCGGTAGAACCGCTCGAAGATGCGACCCAAGTGCTCCTCGCCCACGCCTATGCCGTTGTCGGCAAAGGTGAATTCGTAGTGGTCGCTCGTCTGTCCAGCCAGGCGCACGGTCACGTCTCGGCCGCCGCTATAGTTGAAGGCGTTAACCATAAGGTTGCGGAATATCGACTCTACGAGCGACGGGTTCCCCTTGATTGTCAAGCCGTCGGGCACTTCTATGTGGATGCGCATCTGCTGCTTGGGCGGATACACTTTCATGTCGTCGGCCACGCGGGTTATGATGTCGCTCACGTTCACTTCCTCAAGTCCGAAGCGGTCGGGGGCGTCGCTGATGCGGGTTATCACCGACAGGTCCTCAAGCAGTGAGCACATGCGCTTCACATTGGCGTAGGCGGTGCCGATGAGCTTTTGGCGCATCTCTGGGGTGAGTTCGTCGCCGTTGCTCACAATGGTCTCGAGACTGGCTTGAATCACATGCACCGGTGTCTTGAACTCGTGGCTTATGTTGTCGGTGAGCTCGTGCTTTATGCGGTTTTTCTCTCGTTGCTCGAATATCACGCGGCGCAGAGTCTTGTCGCGTTCGGCAGCGGCCTCTTTCATTATTTTGTAGAGGTTCACTATGTGGCTGCTTATCTCGCCGAGTTCGTCGTCGGGAAACTTGCGGGTCTCATAGTCGTCAATGTTGCCGAATTCAGCCTCGTTGGCAAAGTCGCGCAGGTTTTTCACGCTACGGCTTATGCTGCGCGTGGCTATCCATGCGATGATGGTCATTATAATGGCGATGGCTATTATCAGGTAGGTGTCGACTGAGTCTACACGCAGCAGCTCGTAGAGTGAGTTGTTGTAGGGTAGGGCACTGCGCACCACCACATCGTGGCCGCGTGTGGCCGAGTAGAAATACTCGCGCGAGTCGGCGGTCGACAGCCGGCGGGTGGTGAATCCGTGGCCGTTGGCCACAGCTTCCTTGAATTCTTTGCGGTTGCGGTGGTTGGTGGTGAGGCTGTCGGCGTTGGTGTCGAATGTCACTCGGCCGTCGAGTCCTATGATGCTTATCCTCAGTGAGTCGCGGCTGGGGGCCAGCGATGTCACAAACCGCCGGTCAACCGTACCGCTGTCGGCAAGATGCTCGAGCACGCGGGTGTTCACCATTTGCAGGCGGCTGTCGAGGCTCATTACCTTAAACTCGCGCTCGCGTGTGTACTGGAGCGTGAAAAATGCCAGTGTGAGTGTCCATGTGAATAGCACAATGAGCATAAACAGGCGTGTCTGTACGTTAATTATCCGTCGTGAACCCATATCCGTATCCTAATTTTGTTTCTATATGATTGCCATAATGGCCTAGTTTTTTGCGCAGGCGATTGATGTTGACGTCGATGGTGCGGTCGATCACATACACATCGTCGGTCCACACTCCGCTCAGTATCTCGGCGCGTGAGAATATCCTGTCGGGGCTTGCCAGCATGAATGCCAGCAGGTCAAACTCTTTGCGGGTCAGTGCCACCTGTTCGCCTTCGACGCTGCATGAGCGGCGCTTCATGTTCAGCTCGAGCCCCTCGAATGTGAGTGATTCCTGCATGCAGAGCGACCCCGAGCGGTGTAACACGCTCTTCACGCGCGCCACAAGCTCCTTCATCGAAAACGGTTTCTTGATATAGTCGTCGGCTCCCGAAGCAAAACCCTGCAGCAGGTCGTCCTCTCCGCTCTTGGCCGTGCAGAAAATGATGGGGATCGACCTGTAGCGCTCGTCGGCGCGCAGGCGCTGGGCAAGCTCGAATCCGCTGATGTGCTCCATCATCACGTCGAGCAGCAGCAGGTCGTAGGTCTCAAGCTTGAGGCGTAGGGCCTCTTCGGCCGAGAGCACGGTGTCGACTTGGAATCCTGCCAGTTCCAGGTTCATCTTCAGAACCAGGCAAATCGACTCTTCGTCGTCGACAACAAGGATTTTTGGGATTTTCGTCATAACAGTTGCTTTTGTGTTGAGTGTGTGATGTCTTTTTTTACTTTCACGCTGCAAATCTATTGCAATTTTCGGCAATGATTATAACAACGATGTAACATTTGTTACACATGTTACATTTTCTTCGTAAAATGCATAAAGCGATGGTCCCGCAGCCTCCCACCCGGGCAGGGAGGGGACTGCGGGACCACCGCTGTGCACACATGCCGCATTAAATGGTGCGGCGGCACTACTTGTCGTCTTGCGGCTCGGCCTCGTCGGCTTCGTCGTAGGTCTGATACAGGAAGTCGTTATATGGAAAACGCTTGGTGTGCACGGCCTTGGCTTTCTCATAGATTAGCCGCTTAAGCTCCTCGATGTTCTCGCGCTCTTTTGCCGAGATGAATACGCAGCTCACGCCCTGGCGTGCCATCCACGTCTGGCGCAACTCGTCGAGCGGGATGTTCTCGCGGCGGCGCGGTGTGAGGTCGTCCTCGTCTTTTTCTACATAGGTGAATTGGTCGATCTTGTTGAACACCATAATCATCTCCTTGTCGCCGGCACCGCACACCTCTTGCAGGGTCTTGTTCACCACTTCTATCTGCTCCTCCCACTGCGGGTGGCTGATGTCAACCACATGCACCAGGATGTCGCTGTCGCGCACCTCATCGAGCGTGGTCTTGAACGACTCCACAAGGTGGGTGGGCAGCTTGCGTATGAAGCCCACGGTGTCGGTCAGCAGGAAAGGCAGGTTCTCAATCACCACCTTGCGCACTGTGGTGTCGAGTGTGGCAAAGAGCTTGTTCTCGGCAAAGACGTCGCTCTTGCTCAGCAGGTTCATCAGGGTCGACTTGCCCACGTTGGTGTAGCCTACCAGGGCAATGCGGGTGAGCTTGCCGCGGTTCTTGCGCTGTATCACTTTCTGTTTGTCCCAGTTGGCGAGTTTCTGCTTGAGAAGTGATATCTTGGTCTTCACAATTCGGCGGTCGGTCTCTATCTGCTCCTCGCCGGGGCCGCGCATGCCTATGCCGCCGCGCTGGCGCTCAAGGTGGGTCCACATGCCGGTTAGCCTGGGCAGCAGATACTGGTATTGTGCAAGCTCTACCTGCATCTTGGCGTTGGCTGTCTGGGCGCGCTTTGCAAAGATGTCGAGAATCAGGCTGGTGCGGTCGAGCACCTTCACGTGTGTGGCCTTCTCGATGAAGCTCACTTGCTTGGGCGTGAGGTCGTCGTCAAATATCACCAGGCTTATGTCGTTGTCCTCCACGTAGCTCACGATCTCTTCAAGTTTGCCTTTGCCCACAAACGAGGTGCTGTTGGGGGCCTGGCATTTCTGCACAAACTTTTTCACTGTCACCGCACCGGCCGTGTCGGCCAGGAACTCAAGCTCGTCGAGGTATTCCTTGGCGCGGCTCTCGTTCTGCTCGGGTGTGATGAGACCCACGAGCACGGCGCGTTCCTCGGTCACCATGCTTATGGTCTGTTTCTTATCGTCGAGTAATCCCATATCTGTCTGTTAGTGATGTTACCTTTTGCTTGATCATGCAACTGCCTGTTGTGCACACGCAGTCTGTCCGGTGCGGCACGGCTGTTGCAATCAAATGTGTAAAATTACGGCAAATAAGGCATAATACCAAATCGGCACCTTGCCCGTTGGCCCGCTTTTTTTTCATGCGGTGTGGCGGGGAAGGTGCTGATTCTTGCTATATATGATTAAGTTAATGTGTCTGCGTGGGTGTTGTGTGGGTCGTTGATTAATGCTCTTGAGAACCAGATGCTATTAGGTCATGGCGTCGGCTTGGGGCTCTGTGAGCACATCCACCTCGGCGATTCCTTGCTCTTCACCGATGACAATCGCCATCAAGTGCTTGCCGCCCACTGTCGCATCCGTGGCTATCACGGGCTGTCCTTCTACGATGGCTTGGGCCTTGAATGTGTCGCCTGGGGCAAGGACGCTATTGGTCGATGCCGTCACGTGGTAGCGTAGTCCGCCGTCGTAGTACAGCCGGCAGTGCCTTTGCGGATTCCATCGGAGCTCCACCTCATCGCCGGGCGACAGTGTGCTGCTCTGTACAAGCTTGCCGCTTGGCCCTAGGCGCGTGTTTGGCGAGTTTTCCGCAAGGCACTGCTTGAAGTGTGCCCAGTCGCGGCATCCCACAAAGCGTGCCAGCACGCTGAGAGTGGTGTGGCTCGGCCGGTGCTTGTCGCTCACATAGCCGAGTATGCGTTTGATGGTGGATGTGCTGATGGTCTCGTTTTGGCGTATCTTGATCTCAAGTGCCAGCTCGTCGAAGTCGCGAGGGGTTTTTATGACATGGTTTAGCCTTTTCTCAATAAGGCTGATTAGTGTTTCGATTTCGTTATCACCATTCATTTTTCTCGGGTTTTACATCGTTTTGCCTCCTGTTGTTTCTGTGTGGAAGTTATCGATAAATATTAGTCGGCACACGTGGCTTGGGGCATGGCTCTGTGTTGCGACGATTGTAATGATTGTTTAGTTTTCTTACATTAAGTGTTACAAAAGGGTCTGTAATTTCTTTCCGAAAGCAAAAATAGTTAAAATTTGCCCATTAAAAACCAGTAAGTTGTAAATGAGCTAATTTAAACCAAAATGAACCAAAATGAACCATTCTGCAACACGTTTTGATGGATGGATTTTGTCAAAAAACTTTGTTTTACCGTAATGTGTAGTGCATGGTGGTAGCTCTGTTGTGTTTTTCAATGGCTGGGTCGACCACGGGCGTCTTGTGTTTTTTCAATATTTATGCAAAGCCTGTTGCATCTGCATGTCGGCTGGCCTGCTCCGCTTGGCTGTGATGTCACTGAATGCCCAGGCGGGTCTTCACTTCCTGGGTGATGTCGATGGCGTCGGGGCCGCTATAGGCTATGGGGGTGGCCGAAACGTCGAGCACATAGGTGAATCCGCCCTCGCTGCCCACTGCTGCAATGGCTGCGCGTATCTTTTCGTAGATGGGCGCTTGCAGTGATGTGCGTCGCTTGGCAAGGTCGGCCTTGACGTCGGCGACATATTTCTGGATCTTGTCGTCGTTCTGCTGTATTTCCTGCATGCGGCGCTCCTTGATGGTGGCGGGTGTGTCGTGGTCTTCGGCTATCGACTGGAAGTAGGCATACTTTTGGTTGAATTCGGTCTCCAGGCGCTTGTATTCGTCTTGGTATTTCTGCGAGGCGGTGGCAAGCGACGTCTCGGCAGCTGCAGTCTCGGGCATTGCCTTGAATATTTCTTGCACGTTCACAGTGGCGAGCTTCTGCTGGGCGGCGGCGCCGAGCGGGATGGCTATGGCTGCTGCGAGTGCTATCAGTGATTTGTGTGTCATGTCAGTAAATAAAATATCCGCTTAAATCATATTAGATGGTGAAGCCGCGCGTCAGCACGGCATCCGGCGGCAAATTTAAGCATTTTTTCAATAATGTGTGGCTTTCGCCGCACACAAATCTCAACCGCTTTATGCCGCTGGTGGGCCGTTTGACTGACGTCAGCCGCGCTTGAAACGGGCATACTCGATGGCCATGCGGCGTGCGTAGCCGCGCACCACGCGGCCTCCGTTGTAGGCTTTCGAGAAGGCATACCAGTTGTGTGCTTTCACATACTTTACCAGATCGTTTGCCTTGATAAACCGCGCAAAGAGCTCGAGCTGCATGGCCTCGCTTTGGCTCATGAGTCTTGCAAATTCAAATACCGACGCGCAATCGCACTGCTTGTAGTTGAATCCGCCTATCTGGAACATTCCCCAGAATGTCGACTTGTAGGCAAGTTCGCGGCTCACTGCCGAGGCCGACTGCAGGCGCGCATGCTGTGCCTTGCCGTACGACCCGTAGCGCCTTGTGTTCACTCTGGCAAATGCAACCGGTGCCTTACGGCGTGCCGCAGCCACCGACATGCCGCGGCTGCGCAGTGACCGGGTGAACACCGTGAGGTCGAAGTTGATTACCGGTTTGCCCGGAGCCACGAATCCGGCATTGCCTGCTTCGATTTTGGCAAGGGCTTTGATTGCGGCTGGTTCCACGCCGAGCTCTTCGGCCACTTTACGGTAGTCGAGTTCGGTTAGGCGTGTGTAGCGGTCCTCTGGAGAGTCGGGGAAATCCGCCTCTGTGAGGTCGCGGCTCTGTGCCGCTGCGGTGAGCGTGCTGTCGGCTTGCCCGGCAGTCAGGTTGTCGTGCGCAATGGCCGTCATGGTCACCAACGCAAGGGTTATGGGTAACAGATTCTTTAATTTTCTATGCATAATATTTATGTGAGATGGCTTTTTTTGTATATGATGGCTTTGGGGCAATCTGTGCCTCACCGGCGCATGTGCCTGAATATAAGGAAAAGCCAACGAGGCTGAACACCCACCCCGTGCCATGGCTCTCATGCGGTGGAACCACGGCAGGAATGCGGCGTTCAGCCTCAGTTGGCTTTGCTGAATGCTTTATTTATATGTATAGTAGCCTGTGAAATAAGTTTGCCTTACGGGTGATTATTTCTCCTTGGCTACTGTGTTCAGAATCTCAACGATGAAATCCCAGAATTTCTGCACAGCGGGGATGTGGCAGCGCTCCTTGGGTGAGTGCACGCCTTGCAGTGTGGGTCCGAACGAAATCATGTCCATGTTGGGGCATACTTTCAGGAACAGGCCGCACTCCAAACCGGCGTGGATGGCATTGACCACGGGCTTAACGCCGAAGAGGCGCTCCCATGCGTCGACTCCCACCTTCAGAATCTTGTTGTCCATGTTGGGAGCCCAGCCCTGGTAGCCTTGAGTGTGGGTAACCTCGGCACCGCCCAGCTTGAAGGCTTGCTCCACGCGGTGTGCGATGTCATATTTGCGGCTCTCCACAGCACTGCGCTGTGATGTGGTCACCACAATCTTGCCGTCTTCCTTCATCTTAATGCTTGCGAGGTTGGTCGATGTCTCAACCAGGCCTTCAATGTCGCAGCTCATTGATATCACTCCGTGAGGGGCCACGTATACCGAGTTGATGAGCGCGTCGGCCGATGCCTTGTCAATCACCTTGGCAGGAGCGTCGACACTCTCCACATTGATTACCACGTCGGGCTCGGTCACCTTGTACTCGCTCTTCACGTCGGCGATGAATGTGTTGATGATCACGGCCACAGTCTCCTTGTCCTCGGGCTTGATGCCTATCACGGCATGTCCCTCATAGGCAATCGCGTTGCGCAGGTTGCCTGCATCCACTTTGGCAAGCACGATGTCGTTGCTCTGCTTCAGGTTCCACAACAGTCGTATGATGAGCTTGGTGGCGCATGCACGGCCGGCGTTGATGTCGCTGCCCGAGTGGCCGCCTTGCAGCTTCTCTATGTTGATCTTGAAATAGTCGCGGTCGGCAGGGGCTGCCTCGGGCTTGTAGGTGTAGGTGGCTACGGTGTCGATGCCGCCTGCGCAGCCCATGGTGATCACGCCGTCGTCCTCGCTGTCGAGGTTGAGCAGATAGTCACCGCTGAGCATGCCCTCACCCACATTGCTGGCTCCGGTGAGGCCGGTCTCTTCATCGACGGTGAAGAACCCTTGCAGCGGGCCCACCTTCAGCTCGGGGTCAATGAGAGCTGCCAGGGCGGCTGCCATGCCGATGCCGTCGTCGGCTCCCAGGGTAGTGCCGTTGGCGCGCACCCACTCGCCCTCTACTATTGTCTCGATGGCGTCGGTGTCAAAGTCGTGGTTGGCGTCTTTGTTCTTCTCGCACACCATGTCCATATGGCCTTGGAGAACCACTTTCTTGGCATTCTCAAGGCCGGGCGCTGCTGGGCGGAAGATTGCCACGTTGCCTATGGCGTCAACCTTGCACTCAAGGTTGTGCTCTTTTGCAAAATTCACCAGAAATTCACGAATCTTTCCTTCCTTCTTTGAAGGACGCGGCACTTTTGTGATCTGGTCGAAGATGTCCCAAACCAAAGCCGGTTTCAAGTCTTTAATT
>CAVIEK010000075.1:0-11297 GCA_963641805.1 Bacteroides fragilis | reverse complement strand
CCCTCAATACTTCAAGGCAATTACCGCAGTATCACCTGACGAAAAAGCGGATAATGAGATAAACCAGTATCAGGCCAAATATCACCATCGTACAACCTGAGCACCCAAAGACTCGCGTTTTCACCTCGCCACGTGCAATCATTTCCTTTAGGCTTTTAATATCGGCCGCTTCTTCGCGGTTTGCAGGAGCCTTTCCAAACAAGGAGTTGTTGTGAGGGATGAGTATTTGTCGCGGTCCTCCGGTGGGTGGTCCCACTATGCCCCTCTCCTCGAGCCGCCTCATAATGTCGGCAGCACGCGTATAATCCACATCAAGGTAACGCTGAAGCATTTCCACAGAAACGGCGTTGCACATTTCCACATACTCAATGGCATCCTTCAGCAGAGGATCCTCGAGACCTGGGCCGGCAACCCAAGAGTCAGACTGAGGTGTCTCGTCTACGGGCTCAGGGTCGTGTTCGAACGACTGCTCGGCAGTCGGGATATAGGCATAATCACCATCGACCTTAAGGGTTGACATACAACGCGGGCATACAACCTTATTAGACAGTGCGGCAAGTTCGTCGGAGCTTATCTCCGTTATGTGCCCACACTTGGGGCAAGTTATTCTCATATACTTAATTATCTGAATTTCATTAATAAGACCAATACAGTTATTCCTATTGCGACAACGCCCCTACAACCATATAAAGCATAAAGGCCACCAAGACAAGCGCCACCGTGCGCAACAGGCATCCAAGCGGACTTATGGAGCCTCGCCTCTCACCCGATTTAGCATTCGCACGTTTTCTCTGACGCCTAGGCGACGCCGTGACGGATGTGGACTGTGCGGCAGCTTGACGGACAGATGCTTTTCGTGGTGGGGTCTGACGGCGGTAAGGCGGGGGTGCCGGTGACGTGGCACTCTTCTTGGCTTTACCCAAAGCGCGACCACACTTGGGGCAAAAATCGTCGGAGACCTTGACCCGTGCACCACACCGGGGGCAATTGGAGGCTGTCGATTTGGCTGCAGGGGAAGGTTTG
Source organism: Bacteroides fragilis (assembly GCA_963641805.1). Lineage (GTDB taxonomy): Bacteria > Bacteroidota > Bacteroidia > Bacteroidales > Muribaculaceae > Sodaliphilus. The sequence continues at coordinate 10,274 of CAVIEK010000075.1, read as the reverse complement.
CTCTCAGCCATTGACAAATCAACGGCAGGAACATCCACATCGACACACGTAAGGCACTGAGGGCACACAAGGTGTCCGCCAAGACGTCGCGCCTCCTGAGCTGTCACTTCGATTATACGTCCGCAATTAGGACAGTTACATTTCATCTATTGTTGTAAGATTTAAATGGTCATAAACTGGCGATGGCCACAACAGCATCACTCATAGTGGATGACGGCACGTCGCACTATGCGCCACTTGCCGCCGTCGAGCACGGCCTCACCCGGCACATCGGTCACAATCCTGTTCTTTCCATGTGACATCTGTATTGACTCGCCATCGCAAGCCGTGGTAAGGTTCTCGGTAGGCATCATCAAAGCCAAGCGATGCACATTCTCATCATCTATCACATCAAAAGTTGCTGAAGAGCCATCGGGAGTCACAAGGCGGAAAATCGAATTGCCAGCCTCAAAGACAGAGCTGGACCTCATGAAAACACCGCCCGAATCGGGGCGCGACATGTAGAGCACACGAGGGGATGGTTTCTGCTTGCATTCACACGGCTCAGCAGGTGCGGCAGTCACTGGCGCCGCACCATCAGTTGCACCACAGGCAGCTACTGCAGGAGTCGGCATATTGCGTTGAACCTCAGCAGACACAGTTTGCAGCCCCTGCTCAATGGCCGCAATGCGGGCATCAGCAAAAGCCAAATCTTTTCTCAACTGCCCCACCTTTCTGATCGCAACTACCGCGGTAAGCCCACAAGCCAGAGCCACAAGCAAACTCAAAGCCACAAGAACAGGCAGAATAGGAGCGTTGGCGGCAATAGACTGCTGCGGTTGCCGTTGCATGCACACGGAGTCGGCCTTCGCGGCATGGCTCCGGGTACTTAGCGCATAAGCATTCATGGCGCTATCCACAGCCATTCCACTTCCACTCACTGTGTGCTCGGCAAGTTGCAGCAGCGCCGCATTATCGGCCGGAGAGGTTTCAAGAGATTTAAGGGAGGCATACAGATTGTCCCAACCGGCACAGTCGGAATAGACACTGTTCAGGTCGTCAAGAGTGAACCCGTTGGGAAAATCCCGATCCAATTGCACAGTGGGGCGGCCATAGCCGGCTTTGAGGGCACCCTCCTGCGCACACAAGGCCACCCCATGCCTCCATTGCTGGATAGGCATGGTTTGCGCAAGCACGGCAAAGGCCGTGGTCATTACGCAGAAAGCCAATATGATGATTTTCTTCATTTCAGTCGATTTTTGAGATCACCTCATTACACAAATTGTTAAGCAAATTGTAGCGGATTATGCCTATCACGGGATAAAAGAAAGGCACATCCTCAATGACATCGGCATCCTCGTAACGTCCCTTAAGGAAACTCACGATACCGGCGGCCAGATAGTTGTCGATTCCGTCATTGACCACACTGCAAAACAGGCGGAACACCTTCTTGTCGATGCCGAAGTCGTCTTTGGTCTCATTGTCGCACAGACCAATGAAAAACTCGTTGAACCGCCTCACACTATCGGCTATGCGGCTACGCACATCCATGTTGTTGACTTCGCCGTAAGTGAGCGAATCATCCCCAGTCATCGGGAGACAGTACTTGATACGGTTGATGTTTCGTGGTGAGAACGCATCGACATTTGCACGCTGGGCAAGACGCTCATTCTCAAGGCGCACACCACCACGGCAAGTCACCTGCTTGGGGCACTCACGCTCGATTTTTATTTCAAACGTTTGCGTGTAGGCATGCCCCATCACACCCTCAACAATGCGCTGGGTGAGTTCCCTCACCTGATTATGGCTGCCGAGGATGTTGAGTATCTTCGACCCGGTGCCACTGAAATAGATTTGCTTGGGCATCTCGTAGCCACGGGCCAACATTGATTGTGCCATGTAGTAGATGATGGAGGAATAGAAGTACATGAACACGAGCTTGCGCTGATCGTCGTTGCGCAGCAGAGCATCGAAGCTATACAGGTTGCGGTCAACCTCATGAAGATTCCGCAACTGCTCCACATTCTCCACCGAGAACAGGAAGGCATTTACATCCTCTGAGCGTTTTTGCTTGAGCACCGACTGCAAGATGCTGTTAAGATAAGTAATATCGGGATTCTTGGATATCAGCCGAGAGAAATACTCGGCATAATGGCGAATGAGCGGGTTGTTGTCGGCATCACGCTCAGTAAAAGCATCGCCAAAAATGGCATTTCCCGCAAAACGGAACGATGACACTGCAACAGGCACGCTGTCGAGGCGGTCGGCTGTTGGCTGATATATTACCGTGTCGCTTGTACCGCCACCTATGTCGATGGTCACAAAACTCGACCCAGCCACATCGGCACCCTTGTAAAAGAATGCCGGGGCTATCGACTCGGGATAGGCTCGCATATACTCGTCAGCGCCATTGCCACCGATGTAGGTGCGGTAAAGTTCTTCCCAGGTGTCTTGCAGTTTCCGGCGGTCACCTCCACCCATACTTACCGGAAAAAAGTAGATTATGTGGGTCTTGGAGATGTCGGCATTCTCGATGAGAACCTTTGCCCTTATAAGCATTGCTATCTCGCGCAAGAACTCGCGGCTGAGTGTGTTATCGGCACCCCACTTGATGTTTGTAGTCACATCATAGCCGTCAAAATACTGGCGCTCATACAGGAACGGGATGTTTACGTTTTCCCACAGGCTTGTGCCGCCGTCGTTGCTCACATTGGCGGCCAGTGCCGTACGTAGGGGAAATCCATAAAGGTTGTCGATGTCGGAGGGAAGAAACTCTATGCGCTGCAATTGGTCGGCAATCAGCAGCGACTCACGCTTGAGCAACGGTGCTATGAGTGTGGCGGCCGAGCTGAAATCGAAAGTGAGCGGCTCACTGCCGTGGCCGCGCTCAGCCCACTCCACGTGGGTGTTGGTCGTACCAAAGTCGACGGCAAACATCAGCTCACGCGCCGATGGATGATAAGGCCTCCAGCGGGGAACTATGAAACCGCGATGCCTCTGGCCTCCACTGTGCGCAGTGGCCTCAATAAGGTCGAAGGCACCCTTCACACCATAATATTCGGTTGAATAAGTGGTGCGGGTGCGCGTACGGCGGCTCACATTGATGCCGGCATCGGCAAGGCCGTCGGCATAAAAGGCAAGGCTGGTAGCGCCGGCATCAGCGCCCAAACAGAACAGTTGCACTGTATAATCATCGGCCGTGCCAGTTCTCACAAACGGGAACACCGATGCGCTCATCACCACATCGGTGACAAGGCGGCCAGTGCCGCGCCGCTCATCGAAAGTCCAGCCATCGTCGGATATGGGCAGATAGTTGCGGGTGAACTCAATGAAACGTTTTTTCACGGGAACGCGCAGTGTCACCGTCACACCGGTCGCGCGCTCCTCAATCTCAAGCACATTACGGCCACACACGGTGCCACAAAGGAATGTGGCGCCGAAGTAGCGGAAAAACAACGGGGTCAGCGGCAGCAGGTAGCCGTATTCGGAGCCCGAGGCACGGCCGTGCACATTGCCGTCGAAATAGTGGTCGGAGTCGAGCGGGCCGCTTAGCCGCACAAGAGTGGGAGTAAGGAAATCAGCCGTGGTGAGAAACGGATACTCGATGGCGGTATCGGGAAGATGACGCTTGTCAACCGGGACGTTTCCGGCAACAACCTCGGTAGAGCTGTCCCACTGGCGATCGATATAGACGTAACCGTCGGCGCTGCCGTTGAATCCAGTCCGCAACACGAGCGGCAACTGCTTGCCGGAGGGCTGGACAACGGACGGCTTTATCATAAAGTCACTGTTGGTCACCGCCTGCCGAATGTCGGCAGCACGCTTATGGTAAAGCCGGGCGCCGAGGACCGAGATTTCGTTGTCACCGGCAAAGGGATCATAGCTTATTTCCAGCTGCTCGCGTACCTTGTCGGCCGATTCCGGGCTGAACGATTCCAAGTTGGGGATAACAGCCACAAGATCGGAATAGAGAGCCGGCTTGGTGTCGCGTATCTTGCCAAGGTTCCTCACCATATAGGCATACACGCCGCCCATAGACTTGCGCAACGTGGGGAACGCGTTGAACAGAAGAAACATCATGCGCACGAAATCGTCGTTGCGTTGCCACAGGTCGCGAGTATCAGAGGCGAAGAGTGGCACACCCTGCTCCACCATGATATCGGTCACAGGATCTGTGCTCTCACGAGGCACACCCATAGTGAACGACGACGGTGAGGTGGCTCCTATCACACGGTTGTACCACAAGACCACATACCAGTCGGTGAGCAACGGAAAATTGTATTTTGTGTCGCTGTTGAGGAACAGCTCAAGAGTCTCGCCATAGAGGCGGTGCTCAGGCTCGCTTTTGAGCCTCGCCAACTGTTCGTCGCGGTTCCACCTGACTATGTGCAGATATTCCTTGTGACTCTCGTAGTCGAAGAGCAGTTGCGCTATGTCGAGGGCATCTGACACAAGCCGCTTGTCCATCATAGTGCCGCCCAAGTTGATTCCTGAGGCCAAGTGCTCAAAAGCATTTTTCACGAGGTCGAGCTGAGCGAAAGGGCTCGGGATGGCTGTGTGGGGGTTCTCCGACTGACCGCCGTTGGGGTCACGTATGGCTCGGATGTCGTCATCGTCATATGGCTCCACAGGAATCCAATCACGGTCGGCAGTCTTGGTGGTCTTATTGTTGTATGACAGTATTTTGCTCATATTGTGAGGTTTCTTTTTTTAAAATGACGGTCAGTTGATGTTGTCGTAGCGGTCGGTTATTATCTTATCGGCGGCACGGTTGAATAGATCCATCAGTTTGAATTCAAGCGTGCGTCCACTGTAGGAATGATTATCGCGGCTCAGTTTGTTCATTTCGCTCTTGAAAGTGTCGCAGCTCACTGTCTTGGCTCCGAAAAGGCCCTTGCGGGTGCGCACACCCTTGATGGCGTTGGTCATGTCGTAGACACCACTATTGAACGGCTCCACATGGCGGCGGTTGAACTTAAGTTCGCTCAGCCACTCGGCATAACCGCCGAAAAAGGAGTCGGTGAGCGTGCGATAGAACTGTGTGGCGGTGAAATCGTGCGATATTTTGGGAGAATCTTCGGTGAAACCTTGTCCTATCATACCACTGAAACCGGTGCGCAGAAAGATGAACAATAAGTGGAACTTGACCATGTTGTCGTAGACCAAGTCGCGGGTTTCCTTGCCAAACGACGCGAAGTCGATGTCATCGGTGTCGACATCAAGACCATACTCAAAAGCCTTGGTGGGTAGCGGTTGGTGTGTGACCGGGTCGACAAGTTGGTCGGTGGGCAGACCCACGAAATTGAGTGGCGCTAATGCGCCCACAAGCTCCACGAGGTGAGCCGGGTCGTGCTGGTCCTGCTTGTCACCCGGATCATACTTGTAGGGGGCATCGTGGCCGTGGTCGCCGAGGTAATAGATGGCATTCACCTGGTTGCCGCCAGAGCCGGTAATGGTCTGATTGTAATATTCCAGAGCCGACTGCGTTTTGACCACGAAATCGCTGCACTCGATGCGGCGGTCGGTGTCGTCGGGGGCCATGAGGCTGAAATAAGGGAGCACCGTGAGGCCACCGATGGGAGCAGACTGCAGAAAGGCACGGTTTTTCACATCGTCACCCGAAGCCTGACGGATGTTCTTCACCAAAATCGGAAATCCGGCAGCACCTGTGCCGCCAAAGATGGAACTGATGAAGAAAATTCTGTCGCCTTCGGCAAAGACACTTGTGAACGACTTGAACTCGTTGCTGTCCTTTATGCCATTGAGAGCCACGCTGCCTATGTTGGGAGAGCCCACAAAGCCGATGCTCATCTTGTTGTCGAGCTGGTAGTCGGCAAAGAGCAGCGATGTGAGTGCCTGGTTTGGCTCATTCATTGTATCGAAGCCTATGAAATCACGAAAGCGCTTGCTGCCCACAGCTGCCATATTGAAGATAAACGAGTCGTCGAGGGGCACAGGAGATCCGTGCATGATGTCGCGCAGCGTGGATATCTTGGTAGCGAAGAATCCTTCGGCGTTCACTTCGTCGCCGTGAATCTGGCGACGCAGCAACCGGTAGGCGCTCAAAAGCGATTCGGTGCGCTTGAGATCGGCGTTGCTCTTATGAGGGTCAATGATGATGGGTACAATCTCAAGGTTGGGCACCGGGTGCCCATCGGAGCCCACAGGACGCACACCTGCCGCCGAAAGCATCAGCAACGATTTCAGCACCCTTGATCCAGTGCCGCCTATTGCGAAGATGAACAATTTCATGAGTTATCGTGTGATTTTAGGATATTGACTATTGCGGGATAGGGGTGTGGCGGCAATTACTGCTCCACCAGCGTATTGAGAACGATGCCACCACAAACATCAGTGTCGCATAAAGCACTGTCGCCGTCTGGAAAGCCGCTTCCTCGGCAGGGTAGCTAATGCCGCCATTGTCGGCAAAGGCACTTGTGTTGATACAATAGCACACCACAGGAGTGACCACTGCCACAACGGCAAGCATGGCAAGCCAATGCCACCAACGGTCGAAGTGCACCGAGTTGATCACATAGTAGTACAACACCGCAGCCATCCACGGTAGGGCAGTGATTGCAATCGCAACCGTGTCGTAGACGCCAAGGTTATACATGTTGTCGCTATAGCCCGGGGCGTTATAGACCAGTTCAAGCAATTGCACACGCAACAGCCAGAACAGCACTGTCGCCACGATGCCGGCTATCAAATAGATTGTATCCTTACGCATATATCGGTTATTTTTTCAGTTTCAGTTCTATAGTGGTATAGGTGTCGTGCCCGTTGCTGAATGCGTGGTAGATGCCGCGCATGAAGCTCTCCAGGCCAAATGTTGTGTTGGCAAAGTCGGGAGCCGAGGGGTTGGTGTCGTCGGTGGCGGAACCGGCACTCATCCATTGCGGGAATCCGTTGGGGATGCGTATCGTGACATCGTCTTGAGGGGTGTCGAATTTGCCGGTAAGTGTGATTATGTGAGTCATACCATCGAGATACGCCTTGTTGTTGGCAGTGATGTCGGATTGCGCGATGGGGCGCACCGCCACATCAAAACCGTTGAGCGAGCGCACCACGAAGTTGGTGGCATCGGCAAAAAACGCGGATTCCTTCTGTAGCACGGCCAGGTTGGCGGCCAGACTGAAACAGAGTTTGCCTGTGGTGCGGTCGGGGGCGCAGCCGGTGAGTGTGTGCGGGTCGTCATGCGACACACGGAATCGGCCGGCATTGGCAGCCCAGTCGGGAATCACCTTGAATGCCACATGAGCCTCGCGCTGATTGAAGCGGTAGGAGGCGGTAGCACGTGCCGGAGATATGACGGCGGCATATGCGGGATCGGCCGACATACGGTCAACCGTTTTGGCATCGGCAATCAGAATGATGAAGAAAGGACGCTTGCCATTGTAAGCAACCGGTTTGCCGTTGTAGGGATAATAATAACCGTCATAGTCACCCATGTAGCGGTTCACAATCACCGATTTACCATTGTTGTTGCGGAATACCGAAGCTGCAACGCCAAGCTCCTCGTTGAAGATTTTGCCTACGCTCACGTCGCGGGTGTCGGCCGGCGAATAAATCATGTCGGTCACCAGGACACTCACATTGCCGGGTGTCTGGGCGCCAAGGATTTTCTCGAAAATGAGCTTAAAGTCGGTGTGCCCTGCATCGCCAATTCCTGCCGTAGTCGCATATATGTCGCGGTCTTGCAGAAACGCGTCAACGCCCTTGCCGTAGGGATATATGTTATCGTTTACAATGTTGATTTTCACGCCGCTTCTCGACGGAAAGGCATTGATGATGTCGTTAACTGCTGCTTTTAGCTGACCTCCTCCCGATCGGCTATCATAGGGAACCATGGATCCGCTACGCTCAAAATAGACGGTAAGCGACAAGCTGGATGTTCCATATTTTGATATATCCCAACTCATAGGCGGGCGCAAACCTCCACCGATCTCTGCAATTTTGACTGAAAGCGCATTGATGTCGATCTGCCCGTTTTCTGCGATGAAATCGGCATATTTTTTAGGGTCAGACTGGATTATCCGACAAATTCCAGCATAGGCCTCACGAGTGGTATCACCATTGACCATGGCCATACGGATAGCCTTGTCGAGCTCACCACCACGACCACTGCACGACGCAAGGCCACAAGCCAGGCAAGCGGTTGCAAACAATGCCAATATGGTTCTTATTATCAGTCTCATACGTTTATTTTAATCCTATTTTCCATTATATGATAGCTAGGGCAGCACTTTATGGCAGCCGCAAGTCAATATAAACAACAAATTTATTAATAAAGCTCCTTGCGAAAGCCCACATGGTGTTAAAAAAAGCAAAACCGCACATTCAATGCTTTATGTCACATCACGCAAGGACAGCCTATTGACGCAACAGAATCCTCCACTGGTTGCATGTGCCACAAAGGAAATGCATCGCCTAACGGTAGCGCGGCTCGACAGGCTGCTCACGGAAGAACGAGCTGCCGTAGCGTATGCCCCACAAATCGTAGCGCTCGCTTTGACGCACAAGGCGGAGCTTGAAATCGTTCCAGTTGCGCCGCGGTCCGAGCCACATGTTCTCGCACAAGGCTGCCAGTCGCGGAAACACCATCTGCTCAACCTTCCACTCGGCAGGCACATACTCAGTCCACATGCATCCCTCGGCACCAATTATGGAATTGCGCTGGACGGCAGTGGCAGAATCGGGCACGATATTGAAGTCATACACGTCTTTCACGGTGAGAGTCATGTCGCGGTCGGCCATCACCATCTCAACGTCCTTGCTTTCGCGATAATCGAAATAGAACCACCTGCCCGCAGCCACTATTGTACGATGACCAGGGGTGAGTTTTTTGGCACTGGTCGACGAACGGTGATGCCAATTCATCACCACCGACCCGGCACTATCACAGTGCTCAACACCACCATTCCACCCAATCAGCGTCTTGCCACGGGCATTCACTATGCGCTTCACATAGTCCATGAAATAGCGTTGAAGTCCATTTTCGTCGATTAATCCGTGCTTTTTTATGAATTTCTGAGTCGCTTCACTCTCTTTCCACCACTTGGGCGCACACTCGTCTCCACCAGCATGCACATACTCGCCTGGGAACAAATCACACACTTCTGTAAACACATCGTTGAGAAAGCGGAACACCTCGGGGGTAGGAGCCAAAACATTGTTCTGCCTGTTGTAGATTCCCCACGTGAGGGCTGCATTCTTGGGCAAATCGGGAGTGGTGCTGAACTCAGGGTGGGCCGCAAGCACAGCCATACAGTGACCGGGGATATCGATTTCGGGAATCACGGTCACATAGCGATCGGCAGCATATTGCACCACTTCGCGTATTTGGTCTTGCGTGTAGTATGCTCCATAAGGACAATCACGATATTCACCGGGAAACACGCCCTCAATCTCGCCTTTACGCTGCGAGCCGAGGGCTGTCAACTCAGGATGGCTCTTTATTTCGATGCGCCAGCCCTGATCGTCGGTCAAGTGCCAGTGAAAACAGTTCATTTTGTGAAGTGCGAGCCAATCGATGTAGCGCTTCACAAACGACACTGGGAAAAAATGGCGCACCACATCAAGATGCATCCCACGATAGCCAAACCACGGAGTGTCGGCCACAGTGACCTTAGGTAGCATGGGGACGACACCGGCACGTGTGGGCATGAGTTGCAACAAAGTGAGCATCCCATAAAAGGTTCCTTGCGGGTCGTTGCCCTCAACGACCGCACCACGCACGGCATCCACAGTGAGACGGTATCCTCCCGCAGTTCCCCCATTACGGGTATTGATGAGTGTAATGCACGGTTTCATCGGTGATTTCGAACCAATCGTCACAGGAATGCCCAAATATCTATCCAAATAATCGACAAAGTACCGTGCTGAGCGCAATACGGTAGAATCGGAGAAAACCACTTTAGTATTGCGGTCAATAACAAGAGCCACGCTGCCGGAATCGATATCGCACCTGACAGGTCGCGGGATTATTTCTGTTGAACTGTTGGAGTAATAAGACTTCTGTGCCACAGCAGACGCGGCGACACAAACGGTCAAGACGGCAGCAACCGCCAAACGGTGTAAAACAGATGTCATAGTTAGCAGTTATATGTTTACCGGTATCGGGGAAAGGGCTTACTAGGCCTTTGGCAAAGATAGCACAATATTCCGAAATAAGATTGACATTGGCAAAGCAATATGGCAACTGTTGCTTAAAATTCCGCCAAGTATCATTTTTATGTTTTTTTAATGCTTCATCCCCTTGCATAGACTTATATATTATATATTAAAGAAGTAAT
>CAVIEK010000074.1:0-11411 GCA_963641805.1 Bacteroides fragilis | reverse complement strand
GCACATAGCCACCGCCGCAGCTAACACCCAGGCTGGAAGGCACTGCTGAGACATAATAGCCACCTCGACGCATTACGCCCGAAAGAAGGGGTCGAAACCGAGCTGAAACGACAGATCGCGTCAGCTCATGCAAGAACAAATATGGATAACAAAACGGTATTAGGACACAAAATCGCCACAATTCAGAAACTGCACAAACACCCCAAATATAACGCTTCAATCACTTGCGAACATAAAAAAAAGAGCCACCGACTGGCGACCCTTTAGTGATCCGGCTGGGACTCGAACCCAGAACCCTCAGCTTAGAAGGCTGATGCTCTATCCAGTTGAGCTACCGGACCAGATTCCTATGGGGTTACGACCGCCATGACGGCAACCGATACCCAAAAGCGGTGCAAAGTTAATACTTTTTTTGCTTTTCCCAAAAAGAAGTATCAAAGTTTCAACACATCCACCTCACAGCATCTTTCATTTGAGAAATCGCATTTTAAATGAACGAACAGCGTGCATTATGGCCCAAAGCAAGCCTAAGTTGAGAAAAATGTTGTAAATTTGCATTTCTATAAGCAATTATTTCATAGCGATCACACACTAAACGAAAGCACTACCGCAATGGAGGCATTGAAGAACAAACAACTGAAACCGCTAGCAGGCATGACGCTCAACGACCTGCGCAAAGTGACGGCCGACCTGGGCATGCCACGGTTTGTGGCCACCCAACTGGCACAATGGATATATGGCAAGCGAGCCGGCTCGTTCGACGAGATGCGCAACATATCAAAAGCGAACCGTGAGCTGCTGGCCAAGCAATACCGCGTGGGACTTGAGCCGCCCACAAGCGCCCAGCGCAGTGATGACGGTACGGTAAAGTTCCTCTTTGCCGTAGGCGACAACAAGGCCGTGGAAAGCGTGTTCATCCCCGAGGACGACCGCGCCACACTGTGCATCTCGTCGCAGAAAGGATGCCGCATGAACTGCTACTTCTGCCAGACCGGCCGACAGGGCTTCCACGGCAACCTCACAGCCAATCAAATCATCAACCAGGTGCTCAGCGTACCCGAGACACATCAGCTCACAAATGTGGTGTTTATGGGCATGGGCGAGCCGACTGACAATGTGGAGAACGTGCTGAAGGCCATCGAGATACTCACCGCCGACTGGGGCCTCGGATGGAGTCCGAAACGCATAACGGTGTCGAGCGTGGGCATGAAGCCTGGCCTAAAGGAAATCGTGGAAAAGACCAGCGTGCACATCGCACTCAGCGTGCACAACGCGCTGCCCGACGAGCGCGTGCAAATGATGCCAGTAGAGAAGCCGTTCCCCATCAGGCAAGTGCTTGAGATGCTCGGCAAGTATGACTTTGCCCATCAGCGACGCCTATCTATCGAATACATCATGTGGCAATGGTTCAACGACGACATACGCCACGCCGAGGCATTGCGCGAGATAATACCAGACGAGCACGTGAGGGTGAACCTGATACGCTACCACATGATTCCGGGCATACCAAAGCTGCGCACATCAAGCGACGAGCGCATGGCCCAATTCCGAGACTACCTGAACGGCCACGGCGTAACATGCACCATACGGCGCAGCCGCGGCGAGGATATCGATGCCGCATGCGGCATGCTGGCCGGCAAGGTGGCCGACGAGAACGCAGCCAATGGGCGTGAAGCCAAGAAACCAAAATAAAACGACTATCAACCGACACTACACAAAAAAAACAACAACGAGATGATCAACCTTTCAATCAAGCGTCTCATCGCATGGGCGGCTATCTCAATAGCCTGCACAAGCGCGATGACAGCGCAAGCGCCCGACGGTTACTACGACTCGGCCAAAGGCAAGAGCGGACAAAGCCTGCTCGAAGCGCTCGAGGCAATCGTTGGCACCCACACCAACGTGGGCTACAACGCGCTATGGAACCTATACAAGAAATCAGACGTAACCGCCGACGGCTACATTTGGGACATGTACTCCACAGCCAAGTTCACCCCCGGCAAGAACCAGTGCGGCAGCTATTCGAACATCGGCGACTGCTATAACCGTGAGCACAGCATGCCCAAGAGCTGGTTCAACGAAGCCTCGCCCATGGTGAGCGACGCATTCCACATCGTGCCCACCGACGGGAAAGTGAACGGGCAACGCAGCAACTACCCCTACGGCGAATGCGCCTCCGGCACCACCCTCTCGCCCAACGGCAACATACGCGCCCTGGGCAAACTAGGCACTTGCACATTTCCCGGCTATACCGGCACCGTGTTTGAGCCCGACGACCAATACAAAGGCGACTTCGCCCGCAACTACTTCTATATGGCCGCCGCCTACAACAGCCGCATAGGCTCGTGGCACAGCGACATGCTGGCAGGAAACAGCTACCCGGCATTCACACAATGGGCAATCAACCTTCTGCTCAAATGGAGTCGGCAAGACCCGGTAAGCCAAAAGGAGATTGACCGCAACAACGCAATATATGCCGAGCAGAACAACCGCAACCCGTTTATCGACCACCCCGAGCTGATTGAATACATATGGGGCAACAGCACAGGCACCGGATGGACTCCGGGCGGCGTGGTCAAGCCCGAACTCGCAGAACCCGCCGACGGGTCGACCGCAGATCTCGGACTCACTGCCACCGGAATCGCCTCGACTGCTAAAATACCAGTCAAGGGAGCGAACCTCACCAAGGGTCTGACTGTCACCGTAAGCGGCAACGGATTCAGTGCCAACAAGACGGCCATCTCAGCAGAGGCCGCCAATGCAGGCGACACCATCACCGTCACATTCTTGAGCAGCACCGCCCAAGATGCCACAGGCACACTAGCCATCATGAGCGACGAGGCAAAAGCCACCGTCACCCTCAAGGCCTCGACCACCAGCAGCATTCCAGCCCTGGCAGCTTCCGACGTGACCACGGAGTCGTTCGTCGCACACTGGATCAACACCGATGGCGCGAACGCAGCCTACACGCTGAGTGTGTGCCGGGCAAGCGACGGAACAGCAGTCGACGGCTACCCGGCAAGCGTGAGCGCAGCCAGCCAGCAGCACACCGTGAGTGGTCTGAAGCCAAACACTGCCTACACCTACAAGTTGAGTGCAGCCGACGGCCGCACGAGCAACACCATTACGGTGACCACCGCAGCACCCACACCCATCCTGGCATTCACAGCCCCCGAAGGCGGATTCAACCTCAACTGTGCGTCCGGCGAAGCATCGCCGGTGATTGAGGCCGGCATCTATGCCGAATGGATCGATGAGGCCATCACCCTCTCCGTCACCGGCAACTTCGAGGTGAGCCTCAACAAAACCGACTGGGCAAAGAAACTGACCGCAGATAACGAGGGCGAGAACTTCTACCTGCGCATCGCCGACACATCGACAGAGGGCGAATTCAGCGGTGTGCTCGAGCTATCGACCGAGAATTACCAAGGCGAAGAAGTCGACGTGACCGCCAAGATTGGCTCACAAGCCGCTTGGATTGAGACATTCGAGAACGCCAGCGAAGGCGGCTACTGGTCAGACCAGACCATCACTGGCAACATGTGCCGCTGGGCCATGACCAATGCCGGCGTGTGGGGCACAAGCGACGACCGTCCCATCGATATGCGATGCGTGCGCTTCGGCAAAAGTGCCACGGCGTCGATAGCCATGGCCGACGACAAGACCAACGGAGCCAGCACCGTCACATTCCGCGCGGCACCATTCGGCTCCGACGCGACCGCCGAGATTAGCCTATACTACTCGACCGATGCAGGCAAGCAGTGGACATTGCTCAAGACGTTCACCGTAACGGCATCGTCCGACAACGGGCTGAATGAATACTCATGCAGCACAGGCGGCATCGACGGCAGAGTGCGTTTCAAGTGGGAACGCACCACGACAGGACGTCGCGTGAACATCGACAACATCACAATCACCGACTTCTACTCGGGAGTGGCAGGCATCGACAGCGACCGATCGTGGGACGCCTACCCGGCCGACGGAGGCATCACCCTGCAGCCAGGAGCAAAAGCCACACCGATGACAATCTACGACATGCAGGCACGCACCACATTTGCAGCCACAGTGAGCGGAAAGCGCACCGTGGCCCTGGAGACAGGCGTCTATGTGGTTACAGCCGGCGGAAAATCGAAAAAGGTGGTGGTGAAATGACGCCAAGGCCCGATGCCGGGCAACCATCACCAGCCAATAGGATTACAGAGGCTCCTACCGCAAGATAATATGTCAAGAAACGACCTCTGAAGCGAGGGCAGCCGCCACATGGCGACTGCCCTCATTTTTTTGTCGCCGCCCCACCCGTGGGCATTTGCAGAAGTGCCGAAAAAACGCTAACTTTACGATTTGATTACAACTGATTGGCGCATGGCTCCAAGGCGCATCTTTGTGGCGCATAGTGGCCTGCCGACCACAAACATTTGATATTTAATGGCTAACAATAGAAAAATACGCGTTGGAATCACCCAAGGGGACACCAACGGAATAGGGTATGAGGTGATTCTCAAAGCCCTTGCAAACCCGCAGATGATAGAGCTATGCACGCCCGTCATCTACGGCTCAAGCAAAATTCTCACTTACCACCGCAAGGCCATTGACCTGCAGGCCTTCCAGATCAACAACACCCACTCCGCCGACAACATAAAGGACACCATGCCCAATTTGGTGGAAGTGTGTGACGACGAGGATATAAAGGTCGACCTTGGGCAACCGAGCAAGCAGGCTGGCCGCGCAGCCTTCCTTGCCCTTGAGGCCGCCGTGAGCGATCTGAAAAACGGCAAAATCGACGTGATGGTCACAGCCCCCATCAACAAGGACAACATACAGAGCGATGAATTTGCCTTCCCTGGCCACACCGAATACCTCGAGGCCAGCATGGGCGACGGTGAGAGCAAGGCACTAATGGTGCTCTGCAACGACCATGTGCGCGTGGCGCTTGTCACCACCCACAAGCCGATAGCACAAGTGCCGCAAGCCATCACCGAAGATGGCGTACTCGAGAAGCTGCGTGCGTTCAGCGACTCGCTCAAGCGCGACTTCGGCATCGTGCGCCCGCGCATAGCCGTGCTTGCTCTCAACCCTCACGCCGGCGAGAACGGTTTGCTCGGCAAAGAGGAGCAGACTGCCATCAAGCCTGCCATTGAGCGCGCCAACGACGAGGACCACATGTTATGCTTCGGTCCCTATGCCGCCGACGGATTCTTCGGCAACGGACAGTATCGCCATTTCGACGGCGTGCTGGCCATGTATCACGACCAGGGCCTGGCCCCATTCAAGACACTCGCCATGAACGATGGCGTGAACTTCACCGCCGGCCTGCCCTATGTGCGCACCAGCCCCGACCACGGCACGGGCTACGACATTGTGGGCAAAGGCGTGGCCGACGAGAACTCGATGCGCCAGGCCATCTACTCGGCCATTGACATATTCCGCAACCGCCTGCGCAACGACGAGATGTACCGCAACCCGCTGCGCCGCCAGTATTTCGACCACAGCAAGGACAACGTGGTGCTCGACCTTACCAAGGACGATGACGACGACATCGACGCGAAGTGACACCAGCACAGCAGCACACGCAAAAACAGCAACGACACACACCATATTATGAACTATGCAATTATAGCCGCAGGCGAAGGCTCTCGTCTGGCACAGGAAGGCGTAGCAAAGCCAAAGCCGCTAGTTGAGCTCAACGGAGAGCCCATGATCGAGCGCCTGATTCACATCTTCGAGCGATGCAACGCCCAAAGCATCAGCATCATCGTGAACGAATACATGACCGAGGTGCGCGAGTTTCTCGACAAGCTGGCTCTGAGGCCGGGTGTGGAGCTCAATGTGGTGGTAAAGACCACACCGAGCTCGATGCACAGCTTTTGGGAGCTGAGCCGTGTGATGAGGCCGGGCAAGTTCTGCCTCACCACGGTCGACACCATATTCCGCGAGCCCGACTTTGCCCGCTATGTGGCAGCCTTCGAGGCCGACACCGAGCACGACGGCCTGTGGGCCGTCACCCCCTTTGTGGAAGACGAGAAACCGCTGTGGGTCGACACCGACAGCAACGGTCGCATCACGGCATTCCGCGATCAGGCCTGGCCAGGAGCCCGGCTGGTGAGCGGAGGCGTGTATGCCATGACCGACGCGGCATTCACCGTGCTCAACGCATGCATCGAGGGCGGCACGCAGCGCATGCGCAACTTCCAGCGCGCGCTCATCGATGCCGGCTTCAACCTCGGAGCATTCTCCATCGACAAGATAATCGACGTGGACCACGCCAGCGACATCGCCGTGGCCGAGAAGTTCATTGGCGGCTGACGCAGCCCGGCAACAAGCAAGCCCGGGTCCGAAAAAGCAACAATAATCAACACACAGCACTTTGTTTCATCAACTAACAATAAAATGGCAGATATCAAAATAGCAGGAATCATGCGTGCCGGTGCCTATTCGCCCAACCACATTGGCAACGACACAGCCATATTCAACGCCGTGGCCGAGCAACTGCGCAAGCGCGGCTGCGAAGTGAACGTCTACAGCGAGGAGCAGTTCAACTCGGGCGCCGCGACCGAAGAGGTGGTGCTCAACATGTGCCGCGAGCGCGAGAGCATCGACCACCTGCAGAGGCTCGAGAACGAGGGGCGCCTGGTGATAAACTCGGGCTACGGCATCGAGAACTGCACCCGCGAGCGCATGACGCGCATCCTGCTGGGCAACGGAATCCCTTACCCCGACAGCCTCATTGTCGACACCAACGAGGCCATCAAGCCACAACTCAAGAAGAGCGGCTTCAAGAGCTGCTGGATAAAGCGCGGCGACTTCCATGCCATGCACAAGGAAGACGTGAGCTATGTGCGCCACCCCGAGGAGGCACAGGAGGTGCTCCAAGAATACTTCCTGCGCGGCATCAAGCGTGCCGTGATCAACGTGCACCTCGAGGGCGACCTGCTCAAGTTCTACGGCGTGCGCGGCACTCCGTTCTTCTTCTGGTTCTACCCCTTCGACGAGGGCCACAGCAAGTATGGCAACGAGGCCATCAACGGCAAGTCGCAGGGCATTGAGTTCGACCTCAAGGAGCTCAAATCGATATGCTCGCGCGCCGCCGACGAGCTCAACGTGGAAATATACGGCGGCGACTGCATCGTCAGCCCCGACGGCAAGATGCACATCATCGACTTCAACGACTGGCCCAGCTTTGCCCCCTGCCGCACACAGGCTGCGCCGCACATCGCCAAGCGCGTGCTGGCTTTGGTCAAGGAATGGCAGGCAGGCAAGCGGTAACGCCAAGCCTCACTCGCCGGGCCGCGACGGCTCGGTCTCACACGCCACGCCGGGCCACCGCCGCATCACAGCAGCCACTGGCAGCGCATGCGTCACGGCAGGCGTGCTCACCGGTTGCCACATAGCGCAACCCACACCCTCCCATGGGCCATTGCGCCCATCACATGTTCAAAAGATTTATACGCAATTAGATGGATTTCAAAGAATTAAAGCGGCAATACAAGCAGTCGCTCAAGTCGATGGACACCGAAGAGCACATCGACCTCTTTTTCTACCGCCCATTGGGCTTTGCCTGGGCTGTGCTTTGCGCACATCTGGGCATCACCCCCAATGTCATCACCATCGCCTCGATTTTCCTGGGCGTGACTGGTGGCATACTGCTCTACTTCGGAGCCTCTCCGCTCATCTGGCTCAACTATGTGGGCATCTTCCTCATCATCTGGGCCAACACATTCGACAGTGCCGACGGCCAGCTGGCGCGTCTCACCAAGCAGTATTCGCGTCTGGGACGCATACTCGACGGCGTGAGCGGCGACTTCTGGTTTGTGGCCATCTACATCGCCCTCGTGCTGCGCGAGATCCACTTCGGCGACGCTCTGGCGGGCGACTTCTTTAGCCGCTACCCGGCTGTGATATGGATTGTGGCAGTCTGCGCAGGCGGATGCCACGCCAAGCAGGCCGCCATGGCCGACTACTACCGCCAGTTCCACCTCTACTTCCTCAAAGGCAAGGAGGGCAGCGAGCTCGACTGCACCGACCAGCTCGACCCGCAGCTCAAGGCAATGCCTTGGCGGGGCAACTTCCTCAAGAAGCTCACCCTCTGCTTCTACCGCAACTACACCGCCAACCAGGAGGTGATGACGCCATCGATGCAGAAACTGCGCCGAGAGCTGCGCCTACGCTATGCCGACGACGTGCCGCAGGCCTTCCGCGACGCCTTCCGCGCCAAAAGTCTGCCGCTGATGAAGTACACCAACATGCTCTCGTTCAACACGCGCATCATTGCCATGTTTATCTCGGTCATCATCCAGATGCCGTGGCTCTACTTCGTGTTTGAGCTAGTGGTGCTCAACGCCATGATGGTCTACATGATATTGCGCCACGAGCACATCTGCCGCGCATTCTACCGCGATTTAAAGATGAAAGATGAGTGATGAAAGTTGAGAGATTAGAGATTAGAGTTGAGAGAATTTTGACAGACGAACATAAGATAAATAAGTTTGCACAATTGTTTTGTCTCTCTGCCAAAAGAATCAGTCACAAAGCCCTCTAAACTATAAACTTTAATCTCTCAACTATAAACTCAACTCTCAACTATAAACCCTCAACTCTAAACTTTCAAAAAAAATGAAAGGAATAATATTTGACTACGGCGGCACCATCGACAGCCGCGGAGTGCACTGGAGCGAAGTCATCTGGCAGGCCTACCGCGACGCCGCCATCGACACCGACTTCGCCGTGAGCAAAGACGAGTTCCGCCAGAGCTATGTGGCGGCCGAGCGCGAGCTGGCCCGGGTGCGCCACATCCTGCCAGGCGACGACTTCTACACGCTGCTGCTCAAGAAGATGCGCATCGAGCTCACCGACTTGGTGCAGCGTGGCATCGCCCCAACCCTCGCCCCCGGCATCGAGAGCTATGCCGAGCGGCTCGCCACACTGTGCGACGAGGCCGCCCGCCAGTGCGTGGCCGAGGCGCGTCCCGTGCTGGAGCAGCTCAGCGAGCGCTACCCCATGATGCTCGTGAGCAACTTCTATGGCAACGTCGACTCGGTGCTGCGCGCCTACGACCTGCGCCGCTACTTCCGCGGAGTGATAGAAAGCGCCGTGGTGGGCGTGCGCAAGCCCAACCCCACGCTGTTCCGCCTGGGCGTCGATGCCCTCGAGCTGCCCGCCGGCGAGGTGCTCGTGGTGGGAGACTCGCTGCGCAAGGACATCCTGCCTGCCGAGTCGATAGGCTGCCGCACGCTCTGGCTCAAGGGCAAGGGGTGGACTGCCGAGGAAGACGCGCAGACTCACCCCGGCACCATCCACTCACTCACCCAAGT
Organism: Bacteroides fragilis; assembly: GCA_963641805.1. Lineage (GTDB taxonomy): Bacteria > Bacteroidota > Bacteroidia > Bacteroidales > Muribaculaceae > Sodaliphilus. Next base: position 2,103 of record CAVIEK010000074.1, on the reverse strand, counting down.
GCTTGATTACATAGGGGGGTAAAGATTACGGTTTACAGTTTACTGATTCCGGATTACGGGTTACGGGTTACAGATTACGGTTTACGGATTACAGTTTACTGTTTACTGTTGCGGTGATTGACGGGCTGTTTGTTTATTAGATTATTAAAAAAATACTGCTCACATGGGAAGAGGGGGGGCCTCTGTTTGGCTTCGAAAATCTGGAAGCATTCAAAACCGCACGGCAACTAGTGCATCAAGTTTATGACTTGCAAAAAAAGTTCCCTTCCACCGAAAGATATGCCCTAGGCGACTAACTAAGGCGTGCCTCAGTTTCAATAACTTCAAACATAGCCGAAGGCATGGGACGCTACTCCGCCAAGGAGCAGGCCCATTTTCTTGAAATTGCTTTCGGATCGCTCATGGAGACCTATAGCCAGCTTCTTATAGCTCTCGACGAGCATTATATAACAGAAGATGAACTGCAAGAAGTCAAAGAGCTCATTGCAGGCGAAGCCAGATTACTTTCCGGCCTACGGAATTCAATCCTCAAGAAAATAAATCCCCAAACTTAAAATCACAGCCCATCAATCACCGCAACAGTAAACAGTAACCCGTAACCCGTAAACTGTAATCCGTAAACCGTAAACTTTAATCCGTAAACTTTAACCCATAAACTCTAAATCTTTAAAATAAAAACCGTAACTTTGCGGTGTGGAATTTTTAGTATTGTAAAATCGTCAGCACAGCACACACAACTAAAATTTTGTCATCACAGCAGCACGGCCTCAGTGCCTGCACCACACATATCGTGGCCGCCCTGTCCAGCCTTGCGCGCGACTACTGCGACAGTGTCGCGCGGCACACCGCCACAAGGTGTGCGCCTCACACAGGGACGCAAGCCACTCCATCCGTCCGCCGGAGCCCCCAGCCCCGGTGACCCCAAGAATTTCCCCATAGCAAATCACCAAAAAGGCAAATAACTTCCTTGGGCAGAAGCAACGGCAGCAACCCGTTTGCACTTCCGTTCTTCTGCCAGAAATCAAGCAGCAGCCGCTTGCGGCACAAAACCTGTGCCATTCTGTGAGATCTGCGGGAAGCAAGCAGCATCACCCCCTTTTGCACCTCTGCCGAAAAATCACCTGACATGGACGAAAGCACCACACAAGCCAACAACCGCCGCATCGCCCGCAACACCCTCATGCTCTACATACGCATGCTGCTCACCGTGGTGGTTGGCATCTACACCAGCCGCGTGGTGCTCAACACCCTTGGCGTAGAGGATTACGGCATCTGCAACGTGGTGGGCGGCGTGGTGAGCATGATGGGGTTTCTCAACGCATCGCTCGCCGGAGCCACATCGCGCTTCATCACATTCGAGCTTGGCCGCGGCAACCAGCAGCGGCTGGCCGACACGTTCAGCTCGGCACTTATCGCCCACATCGGCATAGCGCTGGTGGTGATTCTGGTGGCCGAGACGGCCGGACTGTGGTTTGTGACACACAAGCTGGTGATTCCCTCCGCGCGCATTGACGCAGCCCTTTGGGTGTATCATCTGAGCATCGCCTCGGCCGCCATCGGCATCACACAAGTGCCCTACACGGCTTGCGTCATAGCCCACGAGCGCATGGGCGTGTATGCCTATATGGAGATTCTCAACACGTTGCTCAAGCTGCTCATCGTGTATGTGCTGCTCGTGGGGCATTTCGACAAGCTGAAACTCTATGCCGTGCTCACATTCGCCGTCAGCGCGCTGATGACATTGCTCTACCGCCTGTATTGCACGCGCAAGTTCCCCGAGTCACACTTCAGCTGGAAGTGCAACAAAGACATACTCCGCCCCATGGTGTCATTCTCGGCCTGGGACGTCTACGGCAACCTCAGCGTCAGCGTAAACTCTTTTGGCACGAATTCATTGCTCAATATGTTTTTCGGCCCTATTGTCAACGCCGCCGCCGGAATAGCCTACACATTTGCTGGGTATATGACTGTTTTCGCAACCAACGTAACGATGGCATTCAGGCCTCACATAATCAAACAATATGCCGCTGGCGACATTGAGGGCATGGAAAAATCACTTTGCAGCTCAGCAAAATTCACTTCATTTTTGATGCTGCTGTGCAT
>CAVIEK010000073.1:5615-11477 GCA_963641805.1 Bacteroides fragilis | reverse complement strand
GTATTCTGTTGTTGATAAATTAAATAATAAAACCCCGTAAGGTTTATGGATAACACCCATTCGTTACGGGGACAATGTTTGGTTAAACATTGCGGATGCGCAATACGCATCCAATGATGCAAAATTATAAAAAAAATCGCATACACAAAACATTCACATAAAAACCGTATGCCCCACGTTTTTTTGACACGAAACTATCTAAAGGTAAATGCTGCAAAGAAAGCTGGCTTCACAACCTGCTCTTTGCAAGGTAGCTCTCGTTCGGCAAAGACGTGGTCGGTTATTCAGTGGTTGTGTATTTACTGTAACGAAAATGCAGGAATGACCGTATCGGTGATCCGTGCCGGTATGCCCTCAATAAAGCGCACCGTGTACCGTGATTTCAAAAACATAATGATCTCTTTCGGGTGGTGGGAAGACAAGCGGATGAACAAGTCCGAATTTGTCTACACATTTCCCAATGGTTCGTGGCTTGAGTTCTTCAGCACCGACAACGAGCAAAAGGTGCGTGGCTCAAAACGCAAAATTCTTTTTGTGAACGAGGCCAATGAGCTGAACTTTCTTGAATGGCAACAATTGCAGATGCGAACGACCGAGTTCTCAATACTTGACTACAATCCATCATTCTCGGAAGAGCATTGGATAAATCAGGTAAACGAGGAGAAGGGGACATATTGGTTTATCTCCACATATAAGGACAATCCGTTTTTGGAGCAAAGGGTTGTTGATGAAATTGAATCACTAAGGACTAAAAACAACAGCCTGTGGCAGATATACGGACTTGGTTTGCGGGCTATTATAGAGGGTAGAATTTTCGAGAGCATAAACATAATAGAGGATGTGCCAAGACATGTGCGTAAGCATCATTTCCGTGGTATGGACTTTGGCTTCTCACACGACCCAACGGCAATAGAGGACGTGTATATTGAAACGCAACCATCAGAAGTAACCATTCGCAAGTGTGCGGTTCTGGATGCGGTTGCGCCGTCGTGTGCACAAAAAAACAAGAGGGAAACAACCTTATCTGGTCATTACCCTCAATGTTTATTTCAATCAGCGCAAATGCGCCGGTGGGTCTTAATTAGTCGGCGTTCAGATTCACACGCTTCAGGTCGATGGCCTTCAGCTCCTTGTCGGCCTTGGCAAGATATTGAGCCACAGTGTCCTTTGAGTCGTCGGCCTCATAGATCTGCTCCATGAGAGCATTCTCCTGGAAGTATTTGTTCATACGTCCTTTCGAGATGTTCTCAATCATCTGCTGCGGCAGGTTGGCCTCTTTTTCAGCGGCAACCTTAGCCTTCAGGTCACGTATTTCCTGAGCTTGAGCCTCAGTGATGTTGCCCTTCATAATGCCTTCGTTGAGGTGCTCCTCATTCTCGGCAATATATAGGTTGAAACCTGCCTTTTTAAGGGCGGCCTCGACGGCTTTCTTCACCTGTTCGGTCTTGGTCTTCTCAACGGCCATCTTGAGCTCCTCGGCAACAGTAGCCTCGGGAATCTGCTCACGGGTAGCAGCGATGGGGTTCATCGATGCCACCTGCATGGCCACGTTCTTGCCCACCTGAGCGTCAACTTCCTTGTTGAATGCAACCAGAGTGGCGAGCTTCTTGTTGAAGTGGTTGTAGCTCGACACAGCGGGAGCCTCGAGAGCCTCATAAGCGCCAAGTTCCATCTTCTCACCGGTGATACCGCTGAGTTCTGTGATGAGGTCGGGCACTTTCTTGCCGTCGATGGCAAATTCCTTGAGATCGTCGAGTGTCTTGACTTTAGAAGCCACAGCTGCATCAAGAATCTTGTTGGCCAGAGCCACAAATTTGTCGTTAGAAGCCACAAAGTCGGTCTCGCACTTCAAGGCCACGATGGCACCGAATCCACCCTCGGTCTTGGCAAAAGCCACACCTTCGGCAGCGCTGCGGTCCTCACGCTTTGCAGCGATGGCTTGTCCGCGCTTGCGAATCAACTCAATTGCTTTGTCCAAATCATTCTCAGCCTCGATGAGAGCCTTCTTGCAATCCACGAGACCTGCTCCGGTAAGCTTGCGGAGCTTCTGAATGTCGGCTATAGTAACTGCCATAATTTCGATTTTTCCTTATTAAAAATTTTTAGAATAATAAATCACTCGGCTTTGGGAGCTTCTTCTGCCTCTGCTGTAGCTTCAGCCTCGGCCTTGGGAGCCTCTTCTGTCTTGTGGCTCACGCGGGCACGACGCTTGCGCGGTGCACGCTCTTCACCTTCACCTGCTTCCTTGGTGTCAACCTTCTCTACCTTGCGCTCCTCAAGACCTTCTTTGATGGCCTCGCACACAGTGCTGAGCACAATGTCAATCGACTTTGACGCGTCATCGTTGGCCGGAATCACGAAATCTACAGTGTCAGGATCACTGTTGGTGTCTACGATGCCGAATACAGGAATACCAAGGCGGTTTGCCTCGGCCACGGCAATGTGCTCTTTAAGCACATCAACCACAAACAGTGCCGAAGGCAGACGGTTGAGGTCGGCGATGCTGCCCAGGTTCTTCTCCAGCTTTGCGCGCTGGCGGGTAACCTGAAGCTTCTCGCGCTTCGACAGGTTGTCGAAGGTTCCGTCCTTCTCCATCTTGTCAATCGAAGCCATTTTCTTAACTGCCTTGCGGATAGTGGGGAAGTTGGTGAGCATACCGCCCGGCCAACGCTCAATCACATAAGGCATGTTGACTGATTGCGCACGCTCCTCAACCACTTGCTTTGCCTGCTTCTTGGTGGCAACAAAAAGCACTTTCTTGCCCGACTTGGCAATACTCTTCAAGGCATTTGCAGCCTCTTCGAGCTTAGCTTGGGTCTTATACAGGTCTATGATGTGAATGCCGTTACGCTCCATAAAGATGTAGGGAGCCATTGCGGGGTTCCATTTACGTTTCAGGTGGCCAAAGTGGCATGTGGCTTCGAGTAACTGTTCAAAACTTGGTGTTTGCATTTTAATTTCTTCTTTTTTGTTTACTTTCAACTTAAATCAATCGCATAGTAGCCATTGCCCGCTGTTTTTCTTTTTTTGTTTCTTGCAGGCTCAGTGAGTCTATGCAATTTGGATACTAAACTCTCTATCACAGTAGAGCATAGCAATATTGGAATGCGGTTCAATCCATTGACGGAACCTATGGCCAATATTAACGCTTGCTGAACTGGAATCTTTTGCGTGCCTTGGGACGTCCAGGTTTCTTACGCTCTACGGCGCGCGGGTCGCGGGTCATGAAGCCTTCCTTGCGGAGTGCTGCCTTGTCTTCGGGGTTAATCTTAACCAGTGCGCGTGCAATCGCCAGGCGAAGAGCCTCGGCTTGACCCTTGTAGCCGCCACCAACCAGGTTCACGTTGATGTCATACTTCTCAGCAACTTCAAGTGTGTTGAGTGGCTGCTTTACAATGAATCGCAAGATCTCAGATGGGAAATATACATCCAAGGCGCGCTTGTTAACTGTGATTTCGCCTTTGCCCTCGCTTACATACACGCGAGCGATAGCTGCTTTACGACGACCTACTGCATTTATTCTTTCCATACTTCAATCTCTTTATTTAAGTTTGTTGATGTCAATAACTTTAGGATTCTGTGCCTCGTGAGGATGCTCACCGCCGTTGTAGATGTGCACGTTGGTGAGAAGCTTGGCACCCAGATGGTTCTTGGGGAGCATACCCTTGATCACTTTGATGAACAGAGGGTTCTTGCCGGCCTTCAAATCCTTCTTCAAAGATTTCTGTTGCAGTATGGCAGGACTTGCGAAACGCTGACCGCCGGGATAGCCTGTGTAGGAAACATACACTCGCTTTTCCCATTTGTCGCCGGTGAGAATCACCTTGTCGGCATTGATGATGATCACGTTGTCGCCGCAGTCCATGTTAGGAGTGTAGCAGGGCTTGTACTTGCCGCGCAAAATTTTTGCGACTTTTGCACAAAGACGACCCAGTACTTGATCGGTAGCGTCAACCACTACCCATTCTTTCTGAATGTTCTCGGCTTTTGCCGATACAGTCTTGTAACTTAAAGTGTTCACTTTATAAATTCCTGATTAAATGTTAATTAAATATCCTTGAGCGCACTAATCACACGGCCAAATGCTTTCGTTTTGCCCTTGAATCAATCAATTTTGGATATAATCGGACTGCAAAGGTATGAATTTTTTACTGAAATTCAAACACTTGCCGTAGTTCAATTAGTCATTTCGGTTGTAGCCGGCCTACGGTTAACAAAAAATAACAATAGACTCGGTTGTCGCGTGCCGTGTGGAGTCAGTCGTGATAGTCGTGTGTCTTTGACCTTGCCCATGCCGCTGCTCTTTCCCGTGTATGCTGTGTGTCTCGTTGCGTGTGAGCTTCGTTTTTCTGTGCTGTGAAAAACAGCAGGAGGAAAGCCAATTGGTTTTCCTCCGGCCCGGTGTTATTTGATTGTTTTACTTGGCCTCTATTTCAGTAGGCTCATCAGCTGCTCCAGCGTGTAGTTGTTCTGCTCGCCGGTGGCCATGTCCTTCAGCGCAATGGTGCCGCTCTCAAGCTCACTTTCGCCAACCATGGCCACATAGGGCACGTTTTTCACGTTGGCATAGTTCATCTGCTTTTTCATCTTGGTTGCGTCGGGAAACAGTTCGGCCGAGATGCCGGCGGCTCTCAACCGCTTTATGTGGCCTAGAGATGCCGCAGCCTCTTTCTCGCCGAAGTTGACAAACAGCACCTTGGTCGAAGTCAGGGTGTCGGCGGGGTAGAGGTCGAGAGTGTTGAGAACATCAAAGATGCGGTCGGCTCCGAAACTTATGCCCACGCCCGATGTGCCTGGCATGCCAAACACCCCGGTGAGGTTGTCGTAACGTCCGCCTCCGGTGATGCTTCCCATCTCCACGTCGTTGGCCTTTACCTCAAGTATGGTGCCGGTGTAGTAGTTGAGGCCGCGTGCGAGTGATACGTCGAGCTCCACGGTTGATTTCAGCTCAAGGTTGTTGGCATGGCCGAGCACATATTTTATCTCTTCAATACCTTTCTGTCCCACCTCGCTCGCATTGAGTAGCTGCTCGAGTGTGGCGAGCTTCTCGTCGTTTGACCCGCTTAGTGTCAGCAGCGGTTGCAGGGTAGATATTGCGGTGTCGTCAAGGCCTTTCTCGCGTAACTCGGCATTCACGTTTTCGATGCCTATCTTGTCGATTTTGTCGATTGCCACGGTGATGTCCACAATCTTGTCGGGGGCGCCGATCACTTCGGCGATGCCGCTCAGCACTTTGCGGTTGTTCACCTTGATGGTGATGTTGACGCCGAAGCGGCTGAACACCTCATCGATTATGGCGAGCAATTCCACCTCGTTGATGAGTGAGTCGCTGCCTACAATGTCGGCATCACACTGGTAAAACTCACGGTAACGGCCCTTTTGCGGACGGTCGGCGCGCCACACTGGCTGAATCTGATAGCGCTTGAACGGGAATTGCAGGTCGCTGCGGTGCTGCACCACGTAGCGGGCAAACGGCACAGTGAGGTCGTAGCGCAGCCCTTTTTCACTGATTTTAGGAATCAGGTGAATGTGGTCCTTGCTTGCCAGCAATTCATCGGGGGCCTTAGCCAGATAGTCGCCGCTGTTCAGAATCTTAAACAGGAGCTTGTCGCCCTCTTCTCCATATTTGCCCATCAGTGTCGACAGGTTCTCCATTGCAGGAGTCTCGATCTGCTGGAATCCGTAGAGCAGGAACACGTCTTTAATCGTGTTGAAAATATAATTCCTTTTAGCCATCTCAATTGGCGAAAAGTCTCTTGTACCTTTGGGTATCGACGGTTTTTGTGCCATTTTCCTTAGTCAATGTTTTTTGTGAATCGGGTGGGCAATATCCGTTTTCGGGAAGCTCAATCACCCAATTAT
>CAVIEK010000073.1:784-5605 GCA_963641805.1 Bacteroides fragilis | reverse complement strand
GATTTCTGGTGCAAAATTACACAAAAAATCGCAACAAGCATCTCATTGCCGCGCTTATTCTGCTACAGGTGCTGGTTGCCTTAAGGTGTTGGGGCTTAGCGCCCCGTTCTTGTGCTTTATCCCCTTTGTAGCTTGAGTCGACGAGCGAACAGTGTTGCTGATGCTGCCGTCCATGTCCGTGTGTCTATGGCATTGAGTCGTGGGTTGGCGGCTTTCATTGTTCTAAATAGGTGGGTGTGTTGTGCGTGGAAATGCTTCTGCTGCCATTCCATAGGCGCTTTGGCCTTGGATGGGGCACAAAAAAAAGCGAATCAAATCTGATCCGCTTAAGTAGTGAAACAGGGACTCGAACCCTGGTCTCCACCGTGAGAGGGTGGCGTGCTAGACCACTACACTATATCACCATTTTTTTGTTTTGCTATCGTTGTTGCCCGATTGCTTTGCAAAGGTACGACATTATTTTTAACCACCAAACTTTTTGCGTGTTTTTTTTGCTCGAAAATGTGATTTTTGTGTTTTTTTGTGTGAAACTATGCCGAAATCACTCCTTCCGATGGCTGAATCAGGACTTTGTGCTTTCTGGTTGGGATGGCATGTGGACGAAGTGCCACAATCAAAGGCCGTTTTGCCTGGCGGTTTCTTTTTATCGCCGATGTGCCGCGTCTCCTGTGGGGAATATTAGTGAAAACAGCCATTGCGCAATGGTGTGCGGCAATGGCTGTTTTTGTGTGATGCATCTTTGGGAAACATCACCTTTGATTAAAAATGACTAAGTTAATGTCGTGCGGTTTTTTACTTGTTGACCTGGAACTTGTTCCATCCGTCTTTCAAGTGGGCAACGGTCTGCTCGGCTGCGGCAATACCAGCCTTGATGTTGGCCTCGGCTGTCTGAGCTCCCATTTTCTTGGGTGTGAAGAGCACGCGTGCGGCATATTTCTCTTCAAGTTCAGCGAAGTTGTCGGGCTTCACGTCGGCCAGGTATTTGAAGTCGGGACGCTCTTCAAGGGCTTCTGCCAGACTCTCCTCGTCAATCACCTCCTTGCGGGCAGCGTTGATCAGCACTGCGCCTTTGGGCATTAGGCCTATAAGACTCTTGTTGACTGATTTTATGGTGTCTTTGGTTGCCGGAATGTGTAGGCTCACATACTGGTTGTTCTTGTAGAGGTCCTCGATGGAGTGGATGGGCTCAACACCTTCGGTGATCATGGCCTCGTCTTTGACAAAGGGATCAAACGCGCTCACCTTCATGCCAAAGCCTTTGGCAATGCGCGCCACATTGCGTCCCACTTGCCCAAACGCATGTATGCCGAGGGTCTTCTCTTTGAGCTCTGTGCCCGAGGTGCCGTCGAAGCGGTTGCGGATAAGGTAGACGAGCATGCCAAACACGAGCTCGGCAACAGCGTTGCTGTTTTGTCCGGGGGTATTCATCACACACACGCCGTGGGCTGTGGCTTCGGCCAGGTCTATATTGTCATATCCGGCTCCGGCACGCACCACCACTTTGAGCTCTTTGGCTGCGTCGAGCACTTCTTTGTCTACTTTGTCGCTTCTGACTATTAGACCGGCGCAATCGGCAACGGCCTTTATCATATCTTCCTTGGTGCCTTTTTCCACCAACACCAGTTCGTGTCCGGCGGCTACAATCACCTCTTTAATGCCTTCGACCGCAGCGGGAGCGAACGGCTTTTGGGTTGCAACTAAAATTTTCATAATATAATTAATGTGTGGTGTGGGCTGATTGGGATTAGTGCTTGTTCTCGAATTCTTTCATTGCCTCTACCAGCACTTTCACGCTCTCAAGAGGGAGTGCGTTGTAGAGCGATGCTCGGAAGCCGCCCACACTGCGGTGGCCTTTGATTCCCACGATGCCCTTTGTGCCGGCAAAGTCGATGAAGTCTTTCTCGAGCTCCTTGTATTCGGGTTTCATCACGAAGCAAACGTTCATAATTGAGCGGTCCTCTGGCTTCACTGTGCCCACAAACATCTTGCTCGAGTCGATGGCGTCGTAGAGATAAGACGCCTTCTCGTTGTCGCGTGCTTCAAGGGCCTTCACTCCGCCGAGCTCCTTATACCATTTGAGGGTCTGTAGAGCTGTGTAGATAGGCATCACAGGCGGTGTGTTGAACATTGAGCCCTTGTCGATGTGGGTCTTGTAGTTGAGCATTGTGGGAATTTGGCGATCAACCTTTCCTAAAGCGTCAACCTTTGCTATAACAAATGTAACGCCGGCGGGGGCTATGTTCTTCTGGGCGCCGCCGTAGATGAGGTCATATTTCGATACGTCGATGGGGCGTGTGAAGATGTCGCTCGACATGTCGGCAACCAGACGCACCGGTACGTCAAGGTCTTTGCGTATCTCTGTGCCGTAGATCGTGTTGTTTGTGGTGATATGCAGATAATCGACATCTTCGGGCACCTTAAAGTCTTTGGGCACATATACGTAATTGTCCTCTTTTGAAGAAGCTACTACGTCAACCTCACCGAAGAGCTTGGCCTCTTTGATGGCCTTGTTGGCCCATGTGCCGGTATCGAGGTAGGCGGCTTTGGTTTTGAGCAGGTTGAACGGAACCATGCAGAATTGTGTGCTTGCTCCGCCACCCAGGAACACTACCTCATACCCCTCGGGGATATCGAGCAGCTCTTTGAACAGCTCTTGGGCTTCGGTGATTACGGCTGTGAACTCTTTGCTTCGGTGTGAGATCTCTAAGAGAGACAAACCTGTGTCTGCGAAGTCGCGAATGGCTTCAATAGTGTTGTTGATAGCATACTGGCTTAGAATTGAGGGACCAGCATAGAAATTGTGCTTCTTCATAATTAATGTGTATTGCCGTTTTGTTAAACAATAAATTCATATAGTGCAAATATAACTAAATTTCCTCATTCAAAAACTTTCTTGAAGAAAAATGTGTACCCGTCACTTATGCTTGTTATTTGAAAAAATGCAACCTTCCGCCTTGAATGTGTGTCGCTAAGTAATGGAAAGCGGTTAATGTTGTGACATTTGTCGGTATGCTTAGGGTGTCGTTGTCAAAATGATATTTATTGTTGGATGGGCAAACTGTCATTTTGCTAATTTTTTTTATGCCGACTTTGGAAAAAATGTAAAAAATACCTCAAAATGCACGTGCGATAAGAAAATTTACTTTATATTTGTCACGTCAAAAACAATTAAAACTGGAGTTAGACAATATTACTATAAACAACTTTAAAAATTTTGCATCTATCATGAACGTAGAGAAAATTTTAAACGATTTGCAGGTAAAGCATCCTGGTGAGAGTGAGTATCTGCAGGCTGTTCGCGAGGTCCTCTTAACGGTAAAGGACGAGTATGATAAGCATCCCGAATTTGAGAGCGCAAAGATCATAGAGAGAATGGTGGAGCCCGACCGCATCTACACTTTCAGAGTGACTTGGGTTGACGATAACGGCGAAGTGCAGACCAACCTCGGTTACCGCGTGCAGTTCAACAACGCCATTGGCCCGTACAAGGGCGGCGTCCGTTTCCATGCTTCTGTTAACCTTTCAATCCTTAAGTTCCTCGGCTTTGAGCAGACATTCAAGAACGCCCTTACCACACTCCCCATGGGTGGCGCAAAAGGTGGTTCCGACTTCAGCCCCAAAGGCAAGAGCGATGCCGAGATTATGAGATTCTGCCAGGCATTCATGCTTGAGCTGTGGCGCAATGTGGGTCCCGACAAGGACGTTCCTGCTGGTGATATCGGTGTGGGCGGACGTGAAGTGGGCTACATGTTCGGTATGTACAAGAAACTCACTCATGAGCATACAGGCACATTCACAGGCAAGGGTCTTGAGTTTGGTGGATCTAAGATCCGTCCCGAGGCTACTGGTTTTGGCGCATGCTACTTCGTGCAGAAGATGCTTCACCGCCTGGGTACCGACTTCAAGGGTAAGACCATTGCTGTCTCTGGCTTCGGCAACGTTGCGTGGGGTACAGTGACAAAGGCTACAGAGCTTGGCGCTAAGGTTGTTACCATCAGCGGTCCTGACGGCTACATCTATGATCCCGACGGCATCAACACCCAGGAAAAGATCGACTACATGCTTGAGCTTCGCGCAAGCGGCAACGATGTGTGCGCTCCTTATGCCGAGAAATTCCCCAATGCCACTTTCTATGCTGACAAACGCCCGTGGGAGCAGAAAGTAGACATCGCAATGCCTTGCGCTACCCAAAACGAGGTCAGCAAGGAGGATGCCGAGAAACTGATTGCCAACGGTGTGAAATTTGTTGCTGAGGTGTCAAACATGGGTTGCACCGCTGAGGCCATCGACCTGTTCATAGCCAATAAGACCGTCTATGCCCCCGGTAAGGCTGTAAATGCTGGCGGCGTAGCTACTTCGGGCCTTGAGATGACTCAGAATGCACAACACATCTACTGGACTGCTGAAGAGGTTGACCAGAAGCTGCATCAGATTATGGCCGACATACATGAGCAATGCGTCAAGTATGGCCAGGAAGCTGATGGCTACATGAACTACATGAAGGGAGCCAACATCGCTGGCTTCATGAAGGTGGCTCATGCCATGATGGGACAGGGTATCATCTGATAACAAGAGACAATACACTCCATAAAATAACTGATTAGGGGTTGGCTATTGTGGCCGGTCCCTAATCAGTTTCTTTATGGGGGATAGTGGGGCAGTCATGCCCTGCTGCGAATATGTCCCGGTGGCGGCTCCGTCATTCCGGGAATATGAACCCTTGGCTTTCGATGAAATCGTAATATAGGCGTGAGAATGTCTCGCTTGTGTCTCTCGGGTAGCGGATGTCGGTGAAAACTTGGGCAAGGGTCTCTTTCCCGT
>CAVIEK010000073.1:0-774 GCA_963641805.1 Bacteroides fragilis | reverse complement strand
TTTCGCGTTGTCCTTTACAAACCGTCTGTTCACATCAAGAGCCTCTTTTTCGCTATATATGTCGGAAATCTCATTAGATGAGTAGTCGGTATATTTCTCGGTGTGGACAATCGCCTTCAGTGGCAGTCTTTCGGCCTTGACCAAGCTCTCGCACCCGGGAGCCGGATAGCCCGCTGTGATGGTGACTACGGGTACGACCATCTTGGGTAACGACAACACTTCTGCTATTTGGTTGGCATTGTAGGTGGTAGTACCTATATAACAACATCCCAATCCGTTCATCTCGGCAATGGTGTTGAATTGCTGGGCAAAGATGGTGGCGTCGAGCATTGCCGACACAAACGACTCGAAGTTGTTGAATCCGGGCTCGGCTTTGCTTTGCCGGCACCATTTGCTGAAACGGTTAAAGTCGGCGCAGAAGGTGAGCACAGCCGGAGCGTCGGTGATCATAGGCTGGTTGAAGTGGCACGGCGCAAGCTGTCGCTTCACGTCACTGTCGGTCGAGACCACCACACTGTATAGTTGCATGCCTCCCGTAGTGGGGGCGCAGGCGGCGGCTTCAAGCATCGCATTAAGCGTCTTGTTGTCGACAGGTCGGTCGGAATAAGACCTTATTGTTTGGCGTCGGTTGAAAAAATCTGTGTTCATAATATGGTCAATTGTGTTGTTTAATGGCAAATTTACGAAAAAAATAATTGCCTTCGGCTAATTCCGCAGAGTGTAGAGTCCAACAGCAAGTGCAAAATTAGGTAAAATGTTGGAAAAAGCGTTTGA
>CAVIEK010000072.1:0-11662 GCA_963641805.1 Bacteroides fragilis | reverse complement strand
TTGTTGAATTCCACCACTTCGCCTTCTTTTTTCTCGTCGCCGAGATAGTGAACATACAGCTTCTTGCCAGCTTCGGCCTTGAACTGCTGTCCTTGAATTTCTACAATTGCGTACATTTAATTAATTGTATATCAAGTTAAACCGTACGGCGGTCGTGGTTAAAAACCACGGCGCTTATATGAGCCTTTCGGAAATTTCGACTGCAAAGTTACAATCTTTATGCTGAATATCAAAACACTACGGCATTCTTTTTCTCGGCTTTTTTCTGCCGCTGGCATCTTGACTGGCTGCCTATTCACGGGGGGTGGTTCATCACTTGCGGTTGTGTGTCACGGTCTTGATGTAATAATGATGGCTCGGAATAATAAAAGGGCGGGGTGGTGCGTTATTATTAACGGAGCGGGTGTGCCCATGGGACACGCCTTGCTTTCGACGTTATGGATTTTTTAAGAAGCAAATCATATATGGCCGAACATAAAATCATGTGCCGATATATTAGGTCGGCGGTCTTGGCATCCTGCATCGCGGCAGGGTCGCTTGACGCATGGGCGTTTGCCCCGCAAAACTATGCCGACTCATCGAAGTTGACAAGCAAGCGGTGGGTGAAAGTGAGCGTGGGCGAGAGCGGACTCTATCAGATTACTGCCGACGATGCCCGCCGGTGGGGCTTGAGCACCGACTTGAGCCGCCTGCGTGTGGCCGGGTATGGGGGCGCACAGCTGAGCGAGAAACTGTCGTCGGACCTCCCCGACGATCTCCCTGCCGTGGCTGTCGCCCGTGAGAGCAACCGCATAGTGTTCTATGCCCAAGGTCCCGTCACGTGGTCCAGCGGCAGCGGTCTCACACACTTGCAGAGCAACAACCCTTATGCTACTGCCGGATACTATTTTGTGACCGACGATGCCACCGTGGCCGATGCCACAGTGCAGCGCTCGTCGAATGCGGTGGGAAGCGGATCTGTCGTCAACTGGTTTACCGAGCGCCTTTGCCACGAGACCGACCTCGACAATCCCGGAGAGACTGGGCGCGATTTCCTAGGCGAGGACTTCCGCTATACCACTTCACAGTCGTTCCAGTTCAGCTTGCCTGGGCTTGTCGACGGCAGTCAGGTGAGCGTGCTCACACGTTTCGGCGCAAAGGTTACCGACGGCACTACAAATGGCGGTAGCGGAGCGTCGTTGTCGTTCCAATACAACGGCACAAATCTGCCCTCGTCGTCGGCCGACGCGATGTCGGGAGTAGGGTCGGGTGACTTGGGACATGTGCACTATGTTCCCACATCCTCACTCAAGCAGTTCGCCCTAAACGGAACCAACAGTCTCACCTACACCGTCACCTACAAGCATAAGTCGACCGACGTGCAGTATCTTGCCCGCCTCGACTATATCACTGTCAACTACCGCCGCACTTTAGCCCTCGACGGCGGCAAGATGCAATTCGGCATCAATGACGCCACGGTGGCCACGCGCTACGAGTTGAGCGGCGCGCAAAGCACCACTCATGTCTGGGATGTGACCAATGTATCGATGCCGGTCGAAATGAACACATCGCTAAGCGGTACCACGGCGGCGTTTAGCCCCGCCACGGGAGGCCGACGTGAATTTGTGGCCTACAACGAGGGGGTCACTCTCCCATCGCCCACTCTCGTGGGTGTTGTTGCCAACCAGAACCTTCACGGACAACCCGTCCCCGACATGATAATCATCACCCCCAGCGAATATGCCACCCAGGCGCAACGCATTGCCTCGATGCATGAGTCTGTCGACTCGATGCGTGTGCTGGTGGTCGACAAGGAGCAGGTGTACAATGAGTTCTCGTCGGGAACCCCCGATGCCATGGCCTACAGGCGCCTGTGCAAGATGTTCTACGACCGTGGCACCGATGCGGCTGGCCACAAGCTCCGTTACCTGCTGCTGATGGGTAACGGGAGCTATGACAACCGACTCATAAGCGATAAGATAAAGCTTATAGCCTACCCCATGCTGCTCACATGGCAGAGCTCGGCGAGCAACAGCGAGAACACGTCATACACCACCGACGATGTCTTTGGCATCCTCGACGACAACTCCGGGCCCGCATTCGCCTCGGGCAAGCTGCGCATCGCCGTGGGGCGTTTCCCGGTGAAGAGCGTGGCCGAGGCCCGTACGGCCACCGAGAAGCTCATCAAATATGTCACAAAACCCGATTATGGCAAATGGAAACTGAATGTGATTAATGTCGCCGACGACGAAGACAACGCCGTACACATGCAACAGGCCGAGAATGTGGTGAGCGTTGCCCGCAACAACGGCGGTGGCGACTACATATACAACCACGTGTTTATCGATGCGTTCACCAGCATAAGCACCGGTGCCGGCCGCAACTATCCCGATGCGCGCAAGAAGATGTACAACACTTTGAGCGAGGGTGCCGTGTGGTGGAACTATACCGGCCACGCCAACCCCAATGGATGGACCGGCGATGGGCTGCTCCTGCGCACCGATGTGGAGCAGAACCTATATTACAACCACTTGCCCATCCTCTATGCCGCCACCTGCGAGTTTACCCGCTACGACGCCTCGGCCACCTCGAGCGGCGAGGAAGTGTTCCTGAACTCACGTGGCGGAGCGGTGGCAGTCGTGTGTCCGCCCCGTCTGGTCTATATCCCCAACAACGGCGCACTCAACCAGGCTGTGGCCAAGTACATCTTTGCCCGCGACAACGGGCGGCCCATGCGCTTGGGCGACATCATACTCCGCGGCAAGAACGAAATCTCGAGCGAGGACAATAAGTTGCGCTATTTCCTGTTTGGCGACCCGGCAATGCGCCCGGCCTATGCCACAGGGCACATAGTGGTCGATTCAATCAACGGCCACGATGTGACCACGGCCGACCCCGCCACCATGCCAGTGTTTCAGGCAAGGCAGACCATCACCGTCGACGGCCACATCACAAATGCCACGGGCCAGCGGCGCACCGACTTCAACGGAACTGTCAATACCACCCTCTTTGACTGTGAGCAAAGTGTGACCACTCACGGCTATGGTGAGCAGGGCGAAGAGTTCACCTACCAGGACCGCAGCAACAAACTCGCGCTCTCGGTCGACTCGGTGAAAAACGGAAGATTCAGCGTGAGGATTGTGATTCCGAGCGAGGTGATTTCCAACTTCGACAACTATAGCCCGGCTATGCTCAGCCTGTATGCCGACTGCCCGGCCGACTCGACCGAAGCCATAGGCTCCAACAGCAACTTCTACATCTATGGCACCGACCAGTCGGTAGTGACCGACACCATAGGCCCCGAAATCGATATGTTTGGCCTCAATGGAGAGTCGTTTGCCGACGGCTCCAGCGTCAATGAGTCACCTCTCGTGATAGCTCATGTGAGCGACGCGAGTGGCATCAACATCTCTACTAGCGGCATAGGCCACGGCATGCTGCTCACCCTCGACGGCACCACAAGTTACAGCGATGTGAGCACTTATTTCACCCCCGAGGCGGTGAGTACCGGTTCGGCAGGTTCAATAGCCTACCAGTTGAGCGACCTGGCCGAAGGCAGCCATACGCTGAGACTTAGGGTGTGGGATGTGTTCAACAATTCCAGCTCGCGCACCATCAACTTCAATGTGGTGAGTGGGCTCAAGCCAGATGTCTATGGCTTGTGGACCGATGCTTGTCCGGCCTCGGTGGAAGCCAACTTCTACGTGCGCCACAACCGTCCCGATGCCACCCTGCAGATCACGCTGCGAGTCTACGACCTGATGGGACGCGAGGTGTGGAGCTCTACGCAGAGCGGCCGCAGCGATATGTTCCGTTCATTCCCCATTACCTGGAACCTCAACGACCTCAGTGGCCGACGTGTGCCGCGCGGTATCTATGTGTGCCGCGCCAGCGTCTCGACCGATGGGGTGCAAGAAGCCACCAAGGCAGTGAAAATAGCCGTTGCCGGAGAGTGACGTCACCGCCTCGGCACCTGTCATAGCCAAATGCCGGATCTGCAGTAATCTGTCGATTCGGCATTTGCCGCAATTTTGCCGAAAGGATAATTTTTCATATATTTGCAAATCGGGAATGGAGGGACGTGTCGTAAACGCATATACGGCAACATTGGCCCTTGAACACAAGAATCCTATTGCAAGCGAATGGCTGATATTAAGAATACTTCCAAAGCACTATTGCCAGAGCCCACCTTGCGGCGGTTGCCCTGGTATTTGGCCTACGTGCGGCTGCTTGACAACCGCCACGTGGAATACGTGTCGTCGACACAAATATCCAAGGAAATCAATGTCGACGCCTCTCAAATAGCAAAAGACCTGTCGTTTATCAATATCAAGGGCAAGACGCGCATCGGCTATGAGGTGCATAAGCTGGTGAAGGAGCTCGCCGACTTCTTGGGCTTCAAGCAAAAGCACAACGCGTTTATGATCGGAACCGGCTCGCTTGGCGGTGCCCTGATGCAGGATGTGGGTCTGGCGCAATATGGCCTTAACATCGTGGCCGGATTCGACGTTAACCCCAGCCTGGTGGGCTCAAGCATCTGCGGTGTGCCCATCTACGACATCAGCGAGCTTGCCCGCAGGCAGCAGGAACTCGATGTTCAGATAGCCGTGCTGGCTGTGCCTGTGGAGAATGCGCAGGCGGTAACCGATGTGATTATAGAGAGTGGCCTGAAGGCAATATGGAACTTCACCCCTTTCCGCATAAAGGTGCCCGCCGGCATTGTGATTCAGAACACTTCCATCTATGCCCACCTCGCGGTGATGTATAACCGCATGGACGAGATGATATCCAAGTAGAACCTCAGCCTATGAAGATTCTGTCGCTAATGTATCCCGAGGCCGGCGGCAAGCCGCAGCTGCGGCTCATGGCCGACTCTTCAATCCTGCTCAGCGAAAAGCCTTTTTTCATTCCTGATTTCGCCGACAGCTTCACCGTGAGCCTCACTTTGGCACTGCGCGTGGGCCGCCTCGGCAAGTGCATAGCTGAGCGCTTTGCCCACCGATACTACGACAGTGTGGCACCTGCCATAGTGGTCAGCCCCGTCGGCATTCACGATGGCGGAATGTATGACATCGCCACTGCCACGGCATTCGACGGCGCATTGTGGCTCGGACGTTTTGTCCCCGTGGCTGGCATCGATGCCTCGGCACCTGTGATGGAAATGAAGGTGAGCGGCACCCGTCAATGCTCGGCGATCGCCTCGCGGCTTCCGCTGTCGCCCGAAGCCATAATATCTGAGGCCAGCCGCCAGATGACGCTCAAGATGGGCGACATAATCCTCACAGGCAATTGCACCCGGGCCGAGTCCATTGCAATAGGCGACACCGTCACCGCATCGCTGCAGGGCGATACGTTGCTCCGCATCAGGGTAAAATGACCTCTTTGTGGCCGGCCGATATAATAAACGGCCGGAAATACACGTTATAAGATATATCATAACAGCATATTAATGAACTGTGGAGTCATTCTTTTCCACTCACACACAATATATATAGCTCATGCATCACTATACAAAAAAAATACTGCTCAATGCCGCAGCCGTCGTGATCGCTGCCGCTTGTGGCATGCCGGCGGCGCAGGCGTTCTCCCCGTCGCGTTATGCCTCGCAGTCGAAACTCGCTACCGGGCGATGGGTGAAGATTACCATACCGCAGACTGGCGTATACCAGCTCACAACATCCGACTTGACAAAGATGGGATTCAGCAATCCTGCCAATGTGAGGGTCTATGGCCGTGGCGGATACATGATGAGCGAACAGCTCGACGGATCGCTCCCCGACGACCTCAAGCCGGTGCCGGTGATGCGGACTGGCGACAAAATATGCTTCTATGGCAAAGGTCCTGTAAAATTCTGGCTTGCCGACCCGCGCTCGTCTAATCCGCACTTCACCCGCACCGTCAACACTTATTCCACGTGTGGCTACTACTTCCTTGTCGAGGAAGGCGGCAGCGAGACCACTATTGCCGATGCGGCTGTCGACCCCGATGTCAAAGGCACCGTGCCGCGCGACTCGAGCATGAGCTTCTTCTACCACGAGCAGGAACTCACATCAATCACATCTTCGGGCAAAGACCTTTTGGGCGAGAGCATGACCTCTGGCCCTGTCTCAATCGACTATAACCTGCCGGGCTTCATCGACGGCAGCAGGGTGGTGGTGACTGTGTCGGCCGCCGCCCACGGCTCGTCGTCGAGCAACGTGTTGGCGTGGCTCGATACCGACTCGGTACCGTTCACCAACAGCGCTTCCAAGATCTATGTGCCCGCATCAAACTACGTCTACTACAACCAGGCCTCTCCGTCGGCCGGAGTGACGCTGAGCGGACGCAACTCTGGCAAGCTCACGGCAAAGGTGGTCCCGTCGTACACTGGCGTCATCAATAATGCCAAACTCGACTACGCCTTCATCACCTATCACCGTCGCAACTCAATCCTTGCCGGTTCCAACGGCCAGACACTGATGACGTTCAACGACCTCACGGCCGACAACCGCATTGATTTTCACTCTTCAGCTCCACAGCTCACGGTTTGGAATGTCGACAACCCCGACACCCCGAAAAACTATGCAGTGGCTGAAGTTGCACTCACCGACAGCACCGGAACCGAGCTGGGCAAGGTCAAGTCGTTCTCTCCTGGCTATGAGGCGCGCACATCAGCTTTCGTGGCTTTCGATCCTGCCGACTCGCTGTTGTCAGTGTCGCAGTGGCAGGAGGTGGAAAACCAGAACCTTCATGCCATGACCACGCCCGACATGCTAATCATCACCACAGCATCGATGATTGACCAGGCCGAGCGTGTGGCTCAAATGCACCGTGACCGCGACAATATGATTGTGACCGTGGTCGACCACGAGAAGATTTTCAATGAGTTCTCGTCGGGCGTGCCCGATGCCATGGCCTACCGCCTGCTCTGCAAGATGCTCTATGACCGCGACAAGACAAAATTCAAATATCTGCTCTTGTTCGGCGGAGGCTCGTTTGACAACCGTGGCATCACCCGTCAGCGCGGCGAGAAGCTGCTCACTTACCAGAGCGATTGCAGCAACGATGAGGACTACAGCTATACCACCGACGACTTCTTCGGTTTCCTTGACGACAACTCGGGCTACAACATCTCGGCCGATGTGCTGCGCATAGGGGTGGGCCGATTCACGTCGGCCAACACCGTCGAAGCCAAGGCCGATGTCGACAAGCTGATCAACTATGTCGAGAACCCCGATTTCGGCTACTGGCGCAACAATGCGCTGGTTAGCTGCGACGAGGGCGACAACTTCCTGCACATGTTCCAGGCCGAAGGCACCTCTGACATCATTGAGGGCACCATGGACACCGGCTTGGCGGTCAATAAGGTGTATGTGCCGCAGTTTACCAAGCCCAATGAGGCTGGTGTGGAGACATACCGCACTGCGTGCCCCGATGCCACCAAGCGATTGCGCGACTTGCTCACAAGCGGTGTGTATTTCGCATCCTACATAGGCCATGCAGGCCCCACCACGCTCTCCAAGTATGCAAAGCTGTGGAGCACTGCCAACGTCACCGACAATGGCTACAAGTGTATGCCCATTATGTCGATAGCGGCATGCGATGTGGCTCGTTACGACAGCGAGGTGCGCGGCATTGCCGATATGATGTTCCATAAGACCGACGGCGGAGCCATTGCCTTGCTTGCCTCCACACGTTCGGTGTACGCCGAGGGCAACGATGCGCTCAACACGGCATTCATTAAGGCTCTGTTCAATTACCGATACACATTCCAGCTTCCCACCATCGGCGATGCCTATCTCAAGGCGAAGCAGTCGTTCGGCACCACGAGCAACACCAACAAGCTCTCGTTCTGCCTGCTCGGCGACCCAGCCATGCGTGTGTGCTATCCTCGCCCGATCTTCAAGATTAACCGCATCAACAACAGGGAGATTGTCGACTCGAGCACCGTGGTGGTGTCACGCGGCATGCAGCAGCTCAGCGTCGAGGCGAGTGTTCTCAAGCCTGGCAGCGATGAGATTGATACCGACTTCAACGGTGATGCCACTCTGGCCATCTACGATGTGAAGCGTCTGCACACAACCGTCACGCAGCGCGTCAATCGCGAGCAGATCACCCGCAATGTGTATTATCCTCGCAATCTGCTTGCCAAAGCCACGGGCCGCGTCGTGAACGGTGTGTTCAAAGGCTCGGTGGTGGTTCCGCGGTTCACTCTTGCCAAGTGGGAATACGGACAGGTCGATGTGTATGCTCACCGCGACGGGACCGACGAGATGGTCAACGGCTATTTTGACCAACTCGAGCTGCGCCCCTACTCATCCGACATGGCCATGGTTGACACTGTGCCGCCTGTGATCGAGGCAATGTATTTCAACGAGGCATCCCTCAACGCCGAAGATGCTATTGTGCCGTCGGAATCAACACTTCACATCGATGTGACCGACGACGTGAGCATCAACCTGCAAGACATGAGCGTGGGCAATGCCATGACGCTGGTCATCGACGGCGGTAAGCAATCGTATCCTGAGGTGAAAAACTATGTGACTCTTGGCAACGAGGGCAAGTCGATATCCATCGACATGCCGTTCTCCGACCTTGAGCAGGGTCGCCATACAGCGCGTTTCGGCATTTATGATGCTGCTGGCAACCGCGCCGAGCAGTCGATAGCCTTCACGGTGGGCAAGGTCAACCAAGTGAAGATTTCCACTGCCGACGCTACCGCAGTCACCGATGCCACATTCTCTATCTCTCACGACCTCACCACCGAGCCCACAGTGAAGCTCACCGTGGTCGATGCCGTGGGCAACATTGTGTGGCAAAAGGCCGATGCGCAATTCCCGCTCAAGTGGGATTTGTGCAATAGCGCCGGCAACCGCATCCCCGCAGGCCGCTACCGCTACTATGGCACTTATGAGGCCGGCAACAACTACGGCGGCACGAGCATGGGCGAGTTTGTGGTCGTGGAACCGGTGGCAAAATAAGCATCGTCTTTGCGGTGAGCCTCAGAGCTCCCGCCAAGGCCCAAAAAAATACAGCATGGCAGCCGCAGGCTATGGTTCCGGTGGTTGCCATGCGTTTGTTTTTCTGAATTATAGAATAATGAGATGAAACAGACAAGCGACCCCACTTTTGTGCGCCTCTACACTGGCGACGGGCAGGGAAAGACCACGGCCGCGTTTGGCGTGGCCGTGAGGGTGCTGTGCTCGGGACGGCGTGTGTATGTGGCACAGTTTGTGAAAGACGAGAAATATAGCGAGACGCGTCTGGCGGCGATGCTACCCGAGGGATCTCTCGAAATAGAGCAGTTGGGCGGCGGCTGCTTCATCAACCGCGAACCTGACGAGGCCGACGCCGAGGCCGCACGTCGGGGGCTGCGGCGGGCAGCCCGGCTGATGGCCAGCGGTGACTATGGTCTTGTGGTGCTCGACGAACTCACCATAGCCTTGTTCTACCACTTGCTTTCGCAGGACGAGGTGTTGGCTGCCATTGCCGGCCGTCATCCCGCCACCGAGGTGATAATAACGGGGCGTTACGCGCCTCAATGGCTGTATGATGCCGCACAGCTTGTGACTGTCATGCAGGAAGTGAAGCATTACTATCGCCAGGGCATTCTTTCCCGCGACGGATACGACCACTGATCGGCGGCCGTCTTCGTCGTTTTCCACGTCTTCCCACATCATCACCGCGGCCGTCGGTAAAATTTGCTATTGCGCTCGGCTTGCACTAACTTTGCACAAGCAAGTGCAACATTAATCACATAAATCAATAATGCAGCAAAAAATCATTATTTTAGACTTTGGCTCGCAGACGACGCAGCTCATAGGCCGCCGAGTGCGCGAGCTGAACATGTATTGCGAGATTTTGCCCTACAACAAATTTCCGGTCGGCGACCCGTCGGTGATTGGCGTGATTCTGAGCGGCAGCCCGTTTTCGGTCTACGACGACAAGGCGTTCAAAATCGACCTGCAGCAGATTCGCGGCAAGTATCCCATTTTGGGCATTTGCTATGGTGCCCAGTTTATGGCCTACACTCTCGGAGGCCGTGTCGAGCCTGCCGGTACACGTGAGTATGGCCGCGCAAATCTCACCCGGTTCGACTCTCAGAACCCGTTGCTCAAGGGGCTTAGTGCCAACTCACAGGTGTGGATGAGCCACGGCGACACTATTACTGCCATCCCGGCAGGATTCAAGCCCATCGCCTCTACAGCCAAGGTGGCCATCGCAGCCTATCAGGCCGAGGGCGAGCCGTTGTGGGGTGTGCAGTTCCATCCCGAAGTGTTCCACTCGACCGAAGGATCCAAGTTGCTCAAGAACTTTGTGGTCGACATCTGCGGTGGCAAGCAGCAGTGGAATGCGGCTTCGTTCATCTCCTCGACCGTGGCCGATCTCAAGCGGCAGCTTGGTAACGACCGCGTGATTCTGGGTTTGAGCGGAGGCGTCGATTCGTCGGTGTGTGCCACACTGCTCAACCGTGCCATTGGTCACAACTTGACTTGCATCTTTGTTGACCACGGCATGTTGCGCAAGAATGAGTTCCAAAAGGTGATGGACGCATACAAGGGTCTTGGCTTGAATGTGATAGGCGTGGACGCAAGCGAGAAGTTTTTCAGCGACCTCAAGGGCGTGACCGACCCCGAGCAGAAACGTAAAATCATAGGTCGCGACTTTGTGGAGGTGTTCAATGCCGAAGCACACAAGATTACCGATGCCAAATGGCTCGCGCAGGGCACCATCTATCCTGACTGCATCGAGAGCCTTAGCATTACCGGAATGACCATCAAGAGCCACCACAATGTGGGTGGTCTCCCCAAAGAAATGAAGCTGCAGTTGTGTGAGCCGCTGAAGTGGCTTTTCAAAGATGAGGTGCGCCGCGTGGGGCGCGAGCTTGGCATGCCTGAGCACCTCATCAAGCGGCACCCGTTCCCGGGCCCGGGTCTGGCGGTGCGCATTCTTGGTGACATCACCCGTGAGAAGGTGCGCATCTTGCAGGATGCCGATGACATCTATATCGAGTCGATGCTCAACTACACCTGCCCCGACGGCGAGCGCCTTTACGACAAGGTGTGGCAAGCCGGTGCCGTGCTGCTGAGCACTGTCCGCTCGGTGGGCGTAATGGGCGATGAGCGCACCTATGAGCACCCTGTGGCTCTGCGTGCGGTCACCAGCACTGATGCCATGACGGCCGATTGGGCTCACCTGCCTTACGACTTCCTTGCCAAGGTCAGCAACGACATAATCAACAAGGTGAAGGGCGTGAACCGTGTGTGCTACGACATAAGCTCCAAGCCACCGGCAACTATCGAGTGGGAGTGATCCTTGTCTTTGGATAACAATCCTTCATTCAAGATCAAGATACCTCAAGGGATTGCCTAATCGCCCATAGCGGCGTGCAGGCGGTCCCTTGTGTTTTCCCTACCTTCATTTCTCACTGATTTTCCCTCGTTGATTATTCCCATTGGTTCACCTGTGTGTCCGGTTCCTAAAATGCGGTGTGTTGCTGAAGAATTATCCATACGACTGACTGTGCAAAGTCCACCCGATTAAATCCATTATAAAACCCTATAGCCACTCGACTTATGTCCTTTTGTTCTTCTGTCTTAAATGATAAATTAACATGTGTTAACGAAACGTTTTTTTTTTTTTTACCGATTTTTTATCATTTATTAGAGGGTTAATTGTTATTTTTGACAAGTTTTAATTTTGT
>CAVIEK010000071.1:5394-11864 GCA_963641805.1 Bacteroides fragilis | reverse complement strand
ATTGGCATATTCCGCTCTTCAGCCTATGCCAACGGCCAAAACGGCTTATTAATTACGACAACACAAAAAAACAACACGACGCAACACGCGCCTTCCGAGGGAGCGTAATGCGGCAACAAACAACATTTTAATGATATGAGGAAATCGATTCTATCCCTTGCATTAGCATCAATGATGACACTGCAGGCATTGGCCGTTCCGGCCGACCCGAGGCCATTGACCGTGTCCCAGCCCGACGGCACTCAGCTGACCATCAAGAACAATGGTGACGAGTATTACAACTTCCTCACCACAGCCGACGGCTACACGGTGGTGAAGAACTCCGACGGCTACTACACCTATGCTCAGCTGACCGACGGCCATTTGACCGCAAGCACCACAGTGGCACGCGACGCCCAGCAACGATCATCTGCCGACAACGCATTGCTCAGAACTCTCGGCAAAGGCCTGATCGACAAGACATCGGCAACCACTGCCCGCAAGGTGAGCAGCGCACGCACCAGCGAGATGAGGAAATCACCCATCGACTACAACAAGTTCCACGGGCTCATCATCCTCGTGGAGTTTAACGACTGCTCATTCCAGCGCAGCGACGTGTCGACTTTCTTCGGCGACATGGTCAACAAGGCCAACTACACCGGCTACACCAACGAGGACGGCAGCGCAAACGCCTACGGTAACTTCACCGGTTCGGTGCGCGACTACTTCCGCACCAACTCAAACGGTCTGTTCACCCCGCAATTCGACGTCTATGGTCCCATCAAGGTCGACTATTCGGTCGACGACCCCAAACAGACCCAAAACGCACGCGCCATTGTGACCGCCGCAATCCAGAAAGCTTATACGACATATGGAATCGACTTCTCGAAATATGACGTGAACAACGACAAGGTGGTCGACATGTTCTACGTGATCTTTGCAGGCACAGGCTCCAACGTAGGCGGCGGCAATCACGTCTGGCCCCACGCAAGTAGCGTCAGCACCCGCTTGGGAGGCTACACGCTGAGCCGCTACGCATGCTCAACCGAGCTTTACTACGCCTCGCCGCTCATATTCGACGGCATCGGCACCATCTGCCACGAGTTCTCGCACGTGCTGGGTCTGCCCGACCTCTACGACACCGACTACACAGAGAACGGCCAAAGCCATGATCCCGGTCTGTGGGACATCATGGCAGGCGGCAGCTATCTTAACTATTCACGCACCCCTTGCGGATACTCGGCCTATGACCGCTACGCCGCCGGATTCATGACACCCACGCTTATCACCTCGGGCGAGAAGTCACTCGAGAGCATCGACAACAATGGAGCTTTCCGACTCAACACCAACGGCAAGAAGGAATTCTTCCTGCTCGAGAACCGTCAGCAAAAGGGCTGGGATGCCTATCTGCCTGGACACGGACTGATTGTGGCCCGCGTCGACTCCACAAGCCTGGTTTACTGGGCAAACAACAAGGTCAACGCCTATTCCAACCGCAACTGCTATGAGTTGCTGCGCGCAG
The DNA here is from genome assembly GCA_963641805.1 of Bacteroides fragilis. Taxonomy (GTDB): domain Bacteria; phylum Bacteroidota; class Bacteroidia; order Bacteroidales; family Muribaculaceae; genus Sodaliphilus. Next base: position 10,363 of record CAVIEK010000071.1, on the reverse strand, counting down.
GCGGCAGCACCAGCGATGCAGTGGCAAGCGACCCGTTCCCCGGCACGAATGGTGTGAGAATGATCTCAAACACCACAAACCCCGGCCTCACCACCCCCTACCTGAAGAATTTTGCTGAATATGTCATCAGCGACATCACCGAAGAGAATGGTGTAATTAAGTTCAACGCCATGAAGGAGAGCGACATACTCTCGGTAGTGGAAGACTTCGAAGACATGGCCACCGCATCAAGCACATCACTTAAAAACGTAGAAGGCAAATTCTGCAAGTGGTCGTTCACCCGCAGCCAGGTTGCAGCACCGGCATCAGGCCGATGCAACGGCTCGCACGCAGTAGCAATGTCGGCCCCCGGCATCCTCACCACCACATCACGCACCGGCAAGGACGTGAAGATGGTATCAATAACCTTCTTCAACCCCGGGTCAACCACCGCCAAATTCCTTTTGGAATACTCCGTAGACAACGGCACCACATGGACCGCAGTGAACACATCGGCCGACAAGCAGTATGCCGAGATCGAAGGACCCAACACCGGTGTCACAGCCACCTGGAATCTACAGAACTCCTCGCCCGACGTGCTGTACCGCCTCACAGAACGAGGCGGCAGCCAGACGGCAAAAGTATATGTCGATGATTTCACCATATATTACACTACCGAGTTCTCGGGCGTTGATGATATCGCAACCGACGGAGCATCGGCACTGAAGGCCGTAGCCAACGACGGCAATGTGACAGTAACCGGAGCCGCTGAAGGCACTGTAAGCCTCTACGGCGTGGGCGGACAGCTCATCCAAAGCGTGCAGGCGACCGACGGCAAAGCACAATTCACGATTGGCGTTCACGGCGTCTACATCGTAGAGCAGGCCGGCAAGGCAGTAAAGGTTGTGCTCTAAGCCAAACGGCACACCCATAAAGAAACCGCACAATGGCGGAAGCCACGGACTTTTGTCCTCGGCTTCCGCCATTGTCGCTTATTGCCGCTTAAGCGCAAAAGCGCGTCACCCGGCACGTTTTATTGTCACGCACTCGGTTTTTTTATGTAAATTTGCATATTTAACGTAAAGAGAGCTACAATGGCAAAAGATATAGTCCAAACGCCGATGATGAAACAGTTTTTGGCAATGAAAGCCAAGCATCCCGATGCGGTGCTGCTGTTTCGCGTAGGAGACTTCTACGAGACATATTCGGCTGATGCCATAACCGCATCAGAGATACTGGGCATCACCCTCACCCGCAGGGCCAACGGCGCTGCCAAGAGCATCGAAATGGCCGGTTTCCCGCACCATGCTCTCGACACCTACCTGCCCAAGCTCGTGCGCGCCGGCAAGCGAGTGGCCATCTGCGACCAGCTCGAAGACCCCAAAACCACCAAGAAACTTGTGAAGCGCGGCATCACCGAACTTGTGACTCCCGGCGTGGTCGTAGGCGGAAACATCCTCGACCGCAAGGAGAACAACTGGCTTGCGGCCGTTCACTTCGGCAAGAAAGAGTGCGGGGTGGCTTTCCTCGACATAAGCACCGGCGAGTTCCTCACATCGGAGGGAGACACGGCCTACGTCGACAAGTTGCTATCCAACTTTGAGCCCAAAGAGGTGCTTATAGAGCGTGGATTGCGCCGCAAATTCGACGATACATTCACAACCCACTACCTAACCTTTGAGCTCGACGACTGGGTGTTCACCGACGACTCGGCCTCAGAGCGGCTACTACGCCACTTCGAGACCAAAAGCCTCAAGGGTTTCGGCGTGGCTGGTATGGCAAGCGCCATCATTGCCTCGGGAGCGGTGCTTCACTACCTCGACATCACCCAGCACACGCAAATAAAGCACATCACCACACTCTCGCGCATCGAGGCCGAGCGATTCGTGCGCCTCGACAAGTTCACGGTACGCAACCTTGAGCTCGTGGCGCCAATGGCTGATGATGGCAAAAGCCTGTTAAGCGTCATCGACCGCACACTGTCGCCCATGGGGGCGCGCATGATGCACCGCTGGGTTCTTTTCCCACTCAAGGACGTGAAGCAAATCAACCGACGCCTCGATGTGGTGGAGCACTTCTTCAAGCACCCCGACTCACGGGCAGAAGTCAAGGCACAACTCGAACTCATAGGCGACATCGAGCGCCTCATATCGAAAGTGGCCGTCAACCGCATATCGCCACGTGAGCTAGTACAGCTCAAGGCAGCCCTACAGGCGTTGGAGCCAATAAAGCGACTGTGCCTGAATAGTGGCAACAACGTGCTGCAAAGCCTGGGCGAGCAGCTCAATCCCTGCCCCACCATCAGCGACCGCATCGAGAAGGAGATAAACCCCGACGCACCCAATCAAGTGAACCGCGGTAACGTGATCAACCGCGGTGTAGACACCCAGCTCGACGACTTGCGCGACATCTCGGTGTCGGGCAAAGACTACCTGATGGAGCTGCAACGGCGCGAGAGCGAGGCAACAGGCATACCGAGCCTGAAAATCGCCTATAACAACGTGTTTGGCTACTACATTGAGGTGCGCAACACCCACCGCGATAAGGTTCCGCCTGAATGGGTGCGCAAGCAGACACTCGTCAACGCCGAGCGCTACGTGACCCAAGAACTAAAGGAATATGAGGAAAAAATTCTCGGTGCCGAAGAGAAAATACTGATCATAGAACAGCGACTTTTCTCCGAGCTGGTGACAGCCGTCGCCGACTACATACCCGCCATTCAGCTCGACAGTGCCTTGATCGCCCAACTCGACTGCCTATGCGCCTTCACACGTGTTTCGATAGAGAACCATTATAACAGGCCCGAGCTCAACGAGTCGCTCGACATCGATATCACCGAAGGCCGCCACCCCGTGATCGAGCGCCAGCTCCCACCGGGCGAGGTGTATGTGCCAAACAGCATTCACTTGGGCAACGACAGCGAGCAAATAATGATAATCACCGGCCCCAACATGGCCGGAAAGTCGGCATTGCTGCGACAAACGGCACTCATAGTGCTGATGGCGCAAATTGGGTGCTTCGTACCCGCCCAGGCAGCAAAGATAGGCATCGTCGACAAAATATTCACCCGTGTGGGCGCAAGCGACAACATCTCGCTCGGCGAGTCGACCTTCATGGTCGAGATGACCGAGGCGGCCTCGATACTCAACAATCTGAGCCAGCGCAGCCTCGTGCTCTTCGATGAGCTGGGACGCGGCACAAGCACCTACGACGGCATCTCGATAGCATGGTCGATTGTGGAATACATCCACGAGTCGGCCACCCGAGCCAAGACACTCTTCGCCACTCACTACCACGAGCTCAACGAGATGGAGAAAACGTTCAAGCGAATATGCAACTACAATGTGAGCGTCAAGGAGATCAACGGCAAGGTGGTGTTTGTGCGCAAACTCGTGAAAGGCGGCAGCGAGCACAGCTTCGGCATCCACGTGGCACGAATCGCCGGCATGCCCAAGGCAATCACATCACGTGCCGACCAAGTGCTCAAGCAGCTCGAGGCCAACAACCGCAACGACAAGCAGACATCCATCTCGGTACCCGGCGTCGACAGCGGCGTGCAACTGTCGTTTTTCCAACTCGACGACCCGGTGCTGAGCCAGATACGCGACGAAATCCTCGACCTCGACATCAACAATCTCACACCGATGGAGGCCCTGAACAAGCTCAACGACATCAAGGGCATAATCACCGGCCGCAAGGAATGACATGCTTCCCGTAGGCCACATTTATAACAACTACTTTTTTTCGCAACCACACGACATGGACAGAACAGACTTTGAGATAATGGCCCCCGTGGGCTCGTGGGAATCACTCACGGCCGCATGGCAAGGAGGAGCCGACGCCATATACTTTGGCATCGAGGGACTCAACATGCGGTCGAAGTCGAGCGTGAATTTCTCGCTCGACGACTTGCGCAGCATTGCCGCCTGGTGCCGCGAGCACGGCATGAAGAGCTACCTCACCGTCAACACCATCATCTATGACGAGGACATCGACTATATGCACAAGATTGTGGATGCCGCACGCGAGGCACAAATCAGCGCTGTCATCGCAAGCGACATGGCCACAATACTCTATGCCCGGAGCATCGGGGTGGAAGTGCACATTTCAACCCAGGTGAACGTGAGCAATAGCGAAGCCATGCGACACTATGCGCAGTGGGCCGACGTGATGGTGCTCGCACGCGAGCTCAACCTCGACCAGGTGAGTGCCATCCACGATACCATCGTGCGCGACGGTGTGTGCGGTCCTCACGGAAAGCCGGTTAAAATCGAGATGTTCTGTCACGGGGCATTGTGCATGGCTGTGAGCGGGAAGTGCTACCTGAGCCTGCACGAGACCGGAGCAAGCGCCAACCGCGGAGCCTGCCGCCAGATATGCCGGCGCAACTATCTGGTCACCGACCGCGACACCGGCGACGAGCTGGCCATAGAGAACAAATACATAATGTCGCCCAAGGACTTGAAGACCATCCATTTCATGAACAAAATGATACGCGCCGGAGTGCGTGTGTTTAAGATCGAGGGTAGAGCACGCGGACCGGAATACGTGCGTACTGTAGCAAGCTGCTACAACGAGGCCATCAACAGCATTATCGACGGCACATACACCTACGAGAAGATTGCCGATTGGGACGAGCGTCTCGCCACAGTGTTCAACCGCGGATTCTGGAATGGGTACTACCTGGGGCAGCGACTCGGCGAGTGGACATCGAAATACGGATCAAGCTCCACTCGCGTCAAAGTGTATGCCGCCAAGGGAATCCGCTACTTCACAAAACTCGGCGTGGCCGAGTTCCTGATGGAAGCCGGAGAGCTGCGTGTGGGTGACGAGGTGTATGTGACCGGGCCCACTACGGGCGCCGTTCCACTTACCATCAAGGAGATTCGCGTCGACCTCAAGCCCGTGGAGAAAGCAGTAAAAGGGGAGCACTTCTCGATAAAGACCGACGTGAAAATACGTCCCAGCGACAAACTGTTTCTATGGAAAG
>CAVIEK010000071.1:2724-5384 GCA_963641805.1 Bacteroides fragilis | reverse complement strand
GGAGCCAATCCAGACAACAAGACTGTAAACAAAAACATAATATATTTTTTTCAGATGAAGAATTTCCTTTTATTGGCATTGAGCCTGCTTATAGCCATCAAGGCTTCGGCAGTCCCGGCCGACCCAACACCCGCTGTTGTCGCCCAACCCGACGGCACACAGCTAACCATTGCGTTGCATGGCGACGAGTTCTATAGTTTCACCACCACTGCCGACGGCTACACCGTGGTAAAAGACCAGCGCGGATACTACACCTATGCTACCCTTGACGGCAACGGGGCTCTGACAGCGACACAGACTGTGGCACGCGATGCCCAGCAACGCACACAGGCCGACCGCACACTACTCGCCACCATCGGCAAGGGACTCACCAGCCGGCAAGCCATAACCGAGTCGCATGCAAGGCGCGCGGCCATGCAGCCTGCCCCCTCAAAAATCACAACCATCAACTATGCGACTTTCCGCGGCCTTGTGGTGCTTGTCAACTTCAAAGATGTGCAGTTCACACGCAGCGATGTGATCGACCATTACAACAAAATGATAAACCAGCACGACTACACCGGTTATACCAACGAAGACGGATCGGCAAACCGCTACGGCAACTTCACCGGATCGGTACGCGACTACTACTACGACAACTCGATGGGCAAATTCGACCCGCAGTTTGACATCGTAGGCCCTGTTACCGTCGACTACAACAGCACCGACATGAAAGGCTCGAGCTCGACAGCCCGCAGTATCCTTGCCACGGCACTGCAAAAACTCCAGTCGAGCATCGACTTCAGCAAGTATGACACCGACAACAATGGCGTGGTCGATATGGTTTACTTTATCGTAGCCGGGCACGGCTCACACGTATCAGGCAACAACAGCGGCCTGTTGTGGCCACACAAGTGGCAATTCCCCAACCTTTATTTGGGCGGCAAGTGGATTTCAAAATACGCATGCTCCACCGAGTTGTGCTCAAGCGAGAGCACAACGATCCTCGACGGCATAGGCACCATATGCCACGAATTCACACACGTGCTTGGACTGCCGGACCTGTACGACACCAACTATGCCACCGACGGCCAAAGCCACCACCCCGGCCAGTGGGACGTGATGGCAAGCGGCAGCTACCTCAACAATAGCCGCACACCAGCAGGGTTCTCAGCATGGGAGCGCTACACACTGGGATTCATGACACCTGAACGCATCACCGCCACGACCAAAATCGAGCTCAACCCACTCAACACAAGCAATGAGGCCTATATCCTGCCCTCGCTTGACAGCCGCGAATATTTTATGCTTGAGAACCGTCAGCGGACCAAGTGGGACTACTATCTTCCAGGCCACGGTATGATAGTGGCTCGTGTCGACTCTACCGAGTCGTGGAGCTACGGAGTCAACACCAAAATCGCCCACAACCACTACGAGTTGCTACGCGCCGGACGATCCACATCAGGCGATCAGGCCAACGATCCGTTTCCCGGCACATCGGGCGTGACAATGATCAGCAACTTCACCATACCCAGCCTGTGCCAGTGGAACGGAACAGGAAACGAATACTACATCGACAACATCACCGAGAATGGCTCCATCATCATATTCAACGTGCATAAATCATCGGAGATGCAGTCACACATCGAGACTTTCGAGACCATGCCGGTAACCACAGGCTCACAAACCGGCGTGCAGGGAGAATTCGCGAAATGGGATCTCACAAGATGCCAAGTCACCGCCCCCGACAGCACCAAGTGCGACGGCAAGCACTCTGTGGCCATGGCAATCCCCTCGATTCTGGCTATGGCCACACCTCTCACGGTCGATGCGCACATGGCAGGCATCGACGTGTATAACACATCGTCGACAACCGCAAAATTCTTTCTTGAATACAAGAACGAGGCCGACAGCGTGTGGGCTCGTCACGCCACTGTAGCCGAAGCCCCAGGTCAGCAGAAAACCACAATCCGCTGGAACCTCAAGGCAAGCGGCCGTATGCTGTTCCGCATCACTGCCTACGGCGGACCAAAGTCGGGCAAGGTCTACATCGACAACTTCTCGATATTCGGCAGTGAGCCCGCAGGAATTGAGGGAGTGCTTGCCGACACGGGAAAAAGTCAGACGCTGACCGTGTCCGTCGACGGACTCACCGCCACCGTGTCGGGCATTGGGGCCGGCAACCAAGCTACCGTCTACAACTTGAGCGGCCAGGCTATTGCCACCGCCCGTGCCGATGCCGCAGGTATTGCCACCATCGAGATTCCAAGCCATGGTTTCTACATCGTGACCAGCCAGGGCAAGGCCTCCAAAGTGCGCCTCTGACCGCATAAAGTCACATCAAGACTTACAACCATTAACGCCTTCAGGCGCTGACGAAGATGCTTCGGCCTATAAGAGCCGGAGCATCTTCCTTTTACCTACAGTTCCCTGCCTGGCACTATTGCCCACACATGACGAGAAGCTGCCGAAAGATTTCAGCCGCGACTTTCGTAGCAAAGCACTGCCATATCTTTTTGAAAAACCGCTTTATATATGAAACAAGTGCGTTGCTATTCCCACTTTTTTGCTACCTTTGTAGCTCGAAATATTATTCACTCTTATAAAGCATATACACTACACGCAATGGATAATAAGATACAATTAGGAAAGCACGTCGACTTGGCCTACGAGATATTCGT
>CAVIEK010000071.1:0-2714 GCA_963641805.1 Bacteroides fragilis | reverse complement strand
CGTGGTGGCAGCTGACGGCACCGGAACATCGGTCTACAAATTCACCGACGAGCACCCCGACTCTTTCGTCTATGGATTCGACAGAGGCATGATTGAAGGGTTTGCCAACGCCATCAACGGCCTGGCCGAGGGTGACTCATTCGACTTCACTCTTGAGCCAAAGGATGCTTTCGGCGAGAAAGACCCCGACATGGTTCAGGTGCTTCCTAAGAGCATTTTCTGCATCGACGGAGGCGAGTTTGACGCCGATAGGGTGTATGAAGGCGCGATCGTGCCAATGATGACAGCCGACGGGCACCGCATCGACGGATTTGTGGAGAAGGTGACCGATACCGAGGTGACCATGAACTTCAACCACCAGTTGGCAGGCGAGCGCGTACGCTATACCGGAAAAGTGATAACTGTGCGCGACGCCACCGCCGACGAGCTCAATCCCAAGGGTTGCGGAAGCAGCTGCAGTTGCGGCGACGGCGGATGCAGCAGCTGTGGCGACGGCGGATGCAACGGATGCAACTGACGTATCCACCACGCACAAAAAACAGCACACATTACGTTTAATTATAACCTATTTTGCCGTTGTGGCACTCCACAAGAGCAACGACAACGGCAACCAACTACAAGAATGGACAAATTAAGTTATGCTCTAGGCCTCAGCATGGGCCAGAATTTCATCGGTTCGGGCGTGAAGGACATCAACGTCGACGACTTTGCCGATGCACTGCGTGCCGTCTACACCGACGGCGAGAAAAAAATGACCTACGACGAGGCAAAACAAGTGGTTACAGAATATTTCACCGAGCTTGAGAGGAAAGCTACCGAGAACAATGCCAAAGCAGGCAAAGAGTTCCTCGCGGCCAATGCCAAGCAAGATGGAGTTCACGTGACCGAGTCGGGTCTGCAATACCAAGTGGTGAAAGAAGGCACAGGAAAGAAACCCGGTCCCAACGACGTAGTTACCGTGCACTACACCGGCCGTCTGATCGACGGCACTGTATTCGACAGTTCGGTGGAACGCGGCGAGCCCGCCACATTTGCCGTGGGCCAGGTGATTCCCGGTTGGGTTGAAGGACTACAGCTCATGAGCGAGGGGGCAGCATGGCGTCTGTTCATCCCCAGCGAGCTTGCCTACGGCCCCCACGGTACCGGTCCCATCGGTCCCAACAGCACACTCATCTTCGACGTGCAGCTTCTCAAGGTGGGCAAATAACCCGCATGCGATTAATCAAAACACATTAAATAAACATCACACATTTATTCAAAAAAAAGACTATGAAAAAGATTTTTTCATTACTTTTAGTGACTCTCATGATCGGCTCTTTCACAAGTTGCAACGAGAAAGCCGACAAGAGCAGCAAGGGTGCCGACTCTGTGGCCGCACTCTTCGGCGACGGCATGGGCAACAACCTTCGCTACATGGTGGGACAGGACAGCGCCAGTGCAAAAAAATTCAAGGCCGACAAATTTCTTCAAGGCCTTGAGCAAATCGTCAAATGCGACACCACCGATGCCGACAACAGCTATCTGGGTGGCGTGCAATATGGTTTCCAAATCCTGCAATCGCTCCAGCAGGTTGAGCAAGAGACCGGTCTGAAAATCAACCGCAAAAAGTTCCTTAACGAGTTCAAGAAAGCATTCAAGTCTAAAGAGCCCATTACTCCCGAAACCCTTCAACAGAAAGGCATGGACCTCCAAAATCTGCTCACCCGCATAGCCAACGAGCAGAAGGCCAACGACCCCAAAGCCATCGCCAATGCCCAGTTGGGCAAGGCCTATGTGGCTAAGCAACTCAAGGCCGACAAACAACTGAAGCAAACCAAAAGCGGACTGGTATACAAAATTGTGGAGCCGGGAACAGGTGAGAATTTCAAAGACGAACAGACCGTGATGGTGAAATACAAGGGCACACACATCGACGGCAAAGTGTTCGACGAAAATCAGGGTGCTACAATGAAAGTGAGTGAAAGTGCTCTGATTAAGGGCTTTGTTGAGGTGCTCAAGCTGATGAAACCGGGAGCCAAAGCACATGTCATCATCCCAGCCGACCTGGCCTATGGTCCTCAGGGCAACGCGGCAATCGGCCCCAACGAATACTTGATCTTCGACATCGAGGCAGAAAACATTCCCAACGCAAAATAAGCATGGAACAAGAGTGAGCACACTAAGCTCCAATGACTAAACCATCAAAGGCGGCTTTCTTCTCGACAGGGGAAAGCCGCCTTCTTTTTCACACGGCACTGCATAGTAGCTGAGTGCCAGTGCGAATAGGTGCTTGCGATATTGAGAAGAGGATGGGCGTGCCCCCATCCTCTTCCGTTTTTGCCGTCCTTCTTGGGATTCCCATCCCGCGACCGGCACTCTATTTATTATAATTGCCCTATTGCTGCCGTGCCTTTCCTCTATTACCAGCACGTCCTTTTTTCTTCAGGCGAGTCATAGTCTGCTTCTCGATTTCATACACCCTCTGAATTTGTGCCTGCGAAAGAAATTTACTGTACTCCTTGTAATACTTTTGCCTGATGTTGAGTATCTGCTGGCTATGCTCAAAACGCTGTTTGATGTTGTCCTCGATTTGAGCCTCACTTTGTGTGCCATTGTTGTGGCGGCATGGCCGTTTGCCACCATTCAATGTCCAAATTTCCTTTTGGTATTGTGTGTAGACATCAACAAACTGCTTGGTTTTGGTCTCGTCAAGAGCAAGTTGACCAGCTATGTGC
>CAVIEK010000070.1:5852-11946 GCA_963641805.1 Bacteroides fragilis | reverse complement strand
TTATGCAAATATAGTTAAATATAATCATTTTGCGCTCTAAAAACAGTGTCAAAATACAAGCTAAATCAAAATAAAATAGCTATATTTGCATAATCATTTTTATGGGTAAAAACATAATTTAAAAACTAAACTGAAATGGTAATACAACGTCTACAAACACTTTATTTGCTTGTTGCAGCTATATTGATGGCGGCATTCGCGTTTTGCCCATCGGTGCTTATTGGCTCCGATGGGCAACAGTATGTGCTTGGTGTGCTTAATTCCGGCATTGCACCCCACACACATCCAGATACATTGCTGTCGGCAATAACTGCACTCTCGATACTTCTCACTGTGGTCACGATTTTCAAATTCAGAAACTTAAACCTACAGTTGAGGCTTTGCTCGATAAATGCAGCTTTATCAATAACATTACTAATTGTTATAGCCATTATCACTATGGTATTGGGAAATAACGGAAACCAACCAACCCCTACCATTTACAACCTATTGCCGGTTCTTGCGTTCGTGTTCTACGTTTTGGCTTACAGAGGCGTAAAGCATGACAAAAAACTTCTTAGCAACAGTGAACGTCTAAGATGACCCCACTGCGGTCGCGCCTGGCAGGCTGATGAAAGCAATCCTTGCGCAACCTTCCTATTGTATTATGACTTTACTATATAATTGACATACTAATTAACAAAAAAACAGATCTTAAATTCATTTTACATTATGATTACAGCAATGATAATAATCTTTGTGATTGGCTATATGCTAATTGCATGCGAACACACGCTGAAAATCAACAAGTCTACTTTTGCACTCATCATGTGTGGTATTTTGTGGACAATATATGTCGCTTGCGCACATGATCCCAATTTTTCCCAAGACTTGCAGATGCATTTGGGAGACACTTGCGAAATCCTCGTTTTCTTGATTGGCGCAATGACTATTGTAGAGCACATTGACCGTTACGGAGGATTCAATTTTATCACAGAGCACATCAATGCAAAAAGCAAAAAGAAACTGATGTGGATTCTGGCCATTGTTACCTACTTCATGTCGGCAGTTCTCGACAATATGACCACGACAATCATCATGGTCATGATGTTGCGCCGACTCATCAATGACCAGAAAGAACGTTGGCTTTTTGCCGGTGTGATAGTGATTGCCGCCAATAGCGGCGGCGCATTCTCGCCTATTGGAGATGTGACAACAATCATGCTATGGATGGCCGACAAAGTGACATCGGGCAAACTGATACTCAATCTATTCTTGCCCAGTCTCGCATCAGTAGCAATTCCTGTGCTCATAGCCACCCGATTTATCAAAGACAACACTTTTGACAATGCATCGATAACAAACGGGGCTGCAGCTTCACCTATCGCAGCCGAACACCCGCACCTCAGCAAAGGGATTCTTGTAATAGGCATCCTTGGTCTGTTATTTGTGCCGGTATTCAAGACCATTACCCATTTGCCCCCATATATGGGCATGATGATTTCACTGGGTGTTATCTGGCTAATCACTGAAATATTACTAACTCGCATGCACGTGGCCCCCGAGCTTGGTGGCCGAGTGTCGCAGGCCGTCCGCCACATCGACATGTCGACAATACTCTTCTTCTTAGGCATTTTGATGGCAGTAAATGCCCTTCAGCAGGCCGGAGTGCTTGCTTCGGCAGCCAATAGCATGAACACTACGATCCAAGAGCCTGTAACTATCGCATCGCTTATTGGTGTGCTCTCATCGGTTGTCGACAATGTGCCCCTGGTTGCAGCTTGCATAAAAATGTTTGGCGACATGCCTGCGCTCCAAGCAATAAGTATGGATTATGCACAATACTTCGTTGAAGACGGTTTGTTCTGGCATATGCTCACATTCACAGCCGGTGTTGGCGGAAGCCTTCTCATTATTGGCTCGGCCGCTGGTGTGGTGGCAATGGGCATCGAGAAGATTCCGTTCTTCTGGTATCTGAAACGCATTTCTCTGATGGCGCTTCTCGGCTATCTAGCCGGTATAGGCTTGATATGTCTCGAAAGCCTTTGTCCATTTTTCCTTTAATTGGATAAAAGAATAACACAAGGCCGGTGTCCAAACAATTGAGGCATCGGCCTTGTGCTGTTTTTGCTTGACTCATAAACGTATTCTGTTTCGCTCAAGCCTGCAACAAACCTTTTACCGGAACATATTCGCAAACATCCGAGATACTTATGCGACTACAAATGGCTGCAAGAACACACACACTCACCCATGCCGTCGATACTCTTGTGGAGTGCAGCCAACAAGTCTTTTGAAATATTTACAAAAGAAACTGGAGTTAGCGAAATGGAGCTGGTCAGATATTTCGGCTATTTGCTGATTGCCGTGGCGCAACATCACCTTAGCAGCGGTTATCACAGCCTTGTCTATCCACTCTTTTGCCGTAATGCCACTTGTTTGACGTATCACAGTGCCCATGTAGCGCTCAGTTAAGCACAGTTTGTCGGCATAAAACCTTAATTGACGCTGCTCAGTGCAATGTGTATTCACCAGTTGAATGAAACGGTCTAAAATATCGTTGGCGATTGATGGGGGAGTGGATTCGCCATCGAACATCGTGTTGTAATATGCGGTTATAGTCGCAATCATGTGATAAGTGGATTCTGTCATGCTTTCCCTGATGGTGACAATCTCGCATAGTAGGCGAAACAAATGATCAAGGATTATTCCATCCTGTTCGCTTATGGTGAGTATGCCATGCTTTTGTTTACCGCTGAAGAGGTATGGCAGTTTGTCGGAATGGGCGATGTGAAAAAGATCGTTCTGCACCCCCATTCCTATGATAAGAAAATCATCGCTTATGGCGATTGGTTCTACGATAGTGCCTGGAGATATAAACACGGCATTGCCTGCCGTGATAGTGTATTCTTGCAGATTGATTATTCCTCGCATGAATCCTTGTTTGATGTATCCGAGGCGATAGTCTTCGAGCAAATATGGACTTTTGGCTTCGCTGATAAATGGCTGAAGAAAGCCACTCATGTTGACCACCACCCCAAGGCCACCTTTGAAAACGTGATGGGTGGGAATACAGTTTTCCTTACTCAATATGTCAAACATGTTTTGTAATGTAAGTAATCTCGGCTGTTTCATATTCGTTTCTTGTAATGTTCTTTTTGTTTGGATATTAATGCAAATATATCGACTGATTTTGATATTGATGTTCTTTTTGTGTGAAAATCAAACAAAAGGGACATGTTTTGCTTTATTTGGATAACAACCCAGATGAGATTTAGCCCCACCTTTGTGTCGAGATAACAGAGTGGGGGGCATTTATTGTTGAGTTGAAGCAACACAAAAGCTGTTTTTACCGACACGCATTCCACACATCTCACCCCACCCAAAACAAACAGTAAAATGAAGACAGGAACAATGTTATTGACTATGGGAATCGCGTTAGTCCCATTTGCCGTCAAGGCTCTGTCGCTTGACGAAGCAAGACAGATGGCGCACGACAACTATCCAGCCATAAGGCAATACAGGATAATAGATCAGGGACGCGATTTCACTATCGACAATGTGGCGAAGGGTTGGCTTCCAAAAGTGAGCGTATCGGCAGGGGGATATGCCTTCACCAACGTTTTGAATACAAATGCGCAAGCGACCAAAATGGGGCTCGATTTGAGGAACTGGATGGCAAGCGGGGCAATAACGGTGACTCAGAGTGTGTATGATGGTGGTCAAATTGCTGCCCAAAGACAAGTTGTCTCGGCACAAAGCAATATGCAGAGCCGACAGCTCGATGTATCGATGTACGCCATTAACGAGCGTATCGACCAACTCTTCTTTGGCATTCTCTTGCTCGACGAACAGCTAAGACAGAACAATCTGCTTCTGCTAGACCTTGCCACAAGTGAGGAATCAATAAGGAGCATGATGAAAGGCGGGATTGCCAATCAATGCGACCTTGACGTTATTCTTGTGGAAAAGTTGAATGCCTCACAACAAGGTGTGGCTCTAAAGGCTTCGCGAAAGTCATATTTGAGGATGCTCGGCGTATTTATCGGGAAAAGCCTGACCGAAGATGAGCCCATAGACATGCCATGCGGTATTACAAGCCTAGGTAAAGCGTCAGAGAATCATCCCGAGCTGACCTACAACACATCAATGAACTCACTCCTAGATGCCCAACGCAGACTAATCGACACCAAGTTGCGCCCCACAGTAAGCGTCTTCGGCACGGGAATCATCCACACAAAAGTGAGTGATCTTCTAAATTCGGGCATGCTTATGTGCGGAATATCCGTTTCCTGGAATATAGGAGCACTCTACACGCGTAAGAACGACATAAAGAAACTTGATGTGCAGAAGGCAATGAATGATTCACAGCGTGAGATTTTCCTATTTCAGAACCGTCTGAAAAACGAAGAGGCCAATGGCACTATAGAGTCACTACGCAAGCAAATTGAACAAGACGAGGAAATCATCGGCCTACGGGAGAGCATACGCAGCAAAGGGGACAAGAAGGTGAAACTCGGGACGGAAAGTGTCAATGAGCTGGTGCGCGACATTCATGCAGTCAGCCTTGCACGTGCACAGAAAGCGCAACATGAGATAATGCTATTAAAGGAAATATACAACCAAAAGAATTTCAACAATGAATAAGAAAATATTATGTGTGATGAGTTTTGTGCTGATAGCTTTATGCTTTGCATCTTGCTCTGACAATGAGAAGGCATATGATGCCACTGGCACATTTGAGGCCACAGAGGTGACAGTGGCAGCCGAACAGAACGGCAAACTGCTACGGTTTGATGTGACTGAGGGGAAAAAGATAACGGAGGGCGAGCAGGTGGGACTCATCGACACTGTTCAGCTTTATCTTAAAGCCCGACAAATTGGAGCCACAAAACTGGTGTATGCCTCACAGAAACCAGATATGGACAAGCAAGTGGCTGCAACACGCCAGCAACTGTCAAAAGCCCGTGAGGAATATGACCGTTTCGCTTCATTAGTGAAAGATGGGGCGGCAAACCGCAAGAGCCTGGATGATGCCCGCCATCAGGTGCAAGTGTTGCAACGCCAATTGGAGGCCCAACTGTCATCGCTCAACAATTCCACCTGCAGCCTGAATGCCCAGATGGGAACTGCCGACATTGAGAAACTGCAGGTGATTGATCAATTGAATAAGTGTCATGTGTTGGCCCCAATATCAGGTATTGTGCTGGATAAATACATGGAACGAGGTGAGTACGCCACTATCGGCAAACCTCTATTCAAGATGGCCAACACCGACAACATGTATCTACGTGCCTATGTCACTTCAGCCCAACTTAAAAGCATAAAGATAGGTCAATGGGTGACGGTGTTTGCCGACTATGGCAATAGCGAGAAGAAAAAGTATGATGGCAAAGTCGTTTGGATCTCATCGAAATCAGAATTCACCCCCAAGACCATTTTAACCGATGATGAACGTGCCGATTTGGTATATGCCGTGAAGATAGGAGTAAAAAACGACGGCTTTGTAAAGATTGGCATGTATGGTGGAGTGAAATTTTAGGTTTTGACGGCGAGTGATTATTGACAGAAGATATGGATAAGGCACTTATTGTAGAGAACATACATAAGCGATATGGCAAGGCCGAGGCCCTGAGGAATGTTAGTCTTAGCGTAGAGAAAGGTGAGATATTCGGGCTCATTGGCCCTGACGGAGCCGGCAAGACCACACTCTTTCGCATTATTGCCACCCTAACCCTGGCCGATGCGGGCACAGTTTCTGTCGTTGGGTTGGACGTGGCGAATGACATGAAGGAGATACGCGGGATTACCGGTTACATGCCTGGGAAATTCTCGCTTTACCAAGACCTTTCTGTTGAAGAGAATCTGGAGTTTTTTGCCACGCTTTTCGGTACTACGGTAAAGGCTGAGTATGAGCATATCAAGGCAATATACTCACAGATAGAGCCCTTTAAGACCCGCAAAGCAGGTGCTTTGTCAGGTGGCATGAAACAAAAACTCGCCCTATCATGCGCATTAGTTCACAAGCCACAAATTCTCTTGCTCGATGAGCCAACTACAGGAGTCGACCCGGTTAGCCGCAAGGAGTTTTGGGACATGCTCGAAACGTTACAAG
>CAVIEK010000070.1:0-5842 GCA_963641805.1 Bacteroides fragilis | reverse complement strand
GTCGCTACTCCTTATCTTGATGAGGTGCGCCGATGCCATCGAATAGCCTTCATGCAAGATGGTACCGTTATGGGTATCGGCGAACCTAATGAGATACTCAAGGAATTCAGCGAAGTGTTTTGTCCTGAAAAAATCACTCACACCAAAAGCAAAGACCTCAATCCTGACATATCCGAACTCTCAACCTCCATGCCATCTCCCACTGAAAACTCCATTGAGGTATCGCATCTCGTGAAGGCCTTCGGCACGTTCCGGGCTGTCGATGATATCTCATTCACTGTTAAGAAAGGTGAGATATTCGGTTTTCTCGGTGC
Organism: Bacteroides fragilis; assembly: GCA_963641805.1. Taxonomy (GTDB): domain Bacteria; phylum Bacteroidota; class Bacteroidia; order Bacteroidales; family Muribaculaceae; genus Sodaliphilus. The sequence goes on along the minus strand of CAVIEK010000070.1, from coordinate 5,528 downwards.
CAATGGCGCAGGAAAGACCACGGCGATGCATATCCTCACAGGACTTAGCCGACCCTCAAGCGGTAGTGGAAGGGTGGCCGGCTGCGACATTGTCACTGAATATGAGCAAATCAAGAAGCACATAGGGTACATGAGCCAGCGATTCTCGCTCTATGATAATCTAACCGTCAGGGAAAACATACGTCTCTTTGCCGGCATCTACGGCATGAAGGAGAACGAGATCAAGAAAAAAACAGATGCGCTTCTTGACAAATTGGATTTCACCGACCACGGCAATGACATAGTGGCAAGTCTGCCATTAGGATGGAAACAGAAGCTTGCTTTCTCGGTAAGTATATTCCATAACCCTGAAATAGTGTTCCTGGATGAGCCGACCGGAGGTGTGGATCCGGCCACACGTCGCCAGTTTTGGCAACTTATCTATGAGGCTGCCGACCGGGGCATCACAGTCTTTGTCACAACCCACTACATGGATGAGGCAGAGTATTGCGACCGTATATCAATCATGGTTGACGGCAAGATTAAGGCCATGGGGACTCCAGATGAGCTAATGCGAAGCCTGCACCAGCGCGACATGGACAGCGTATTTACCATTCTTGCCCGACAGGCAACAAGAAAATAACTCAGCATTGAAATAATGAGACAGTTTAAATCATTTATCATCAAGGAAACCCGACACATTCTGCGAGACAAGCGTACGATGCTTGTGCTCTTGGGCATTCCAATCATAGAAATGCTGCTTTTTGGCTTCGCCATCTCTACCGATGTGCGCAATGTGCGGACTGCAGTAGTGCTCTCATCGGTTGATCGCCATACGCAGACAATGGTTGAGAAATTGGGGGCAAACGAGTATTTCAACATATTATATAAGGTCAACACCACAAGTGAGGCCGAAAGCCTTATACGGCACCAAAAGGTGGATGTTGCCATCGTGTTTATGGGTGAGGAACAAAGGGTGAAGAGCGCTGTGCCCAACGGCATAGTGCAAATAATCACAGATGGTGCCGATCCAAGCATGGCACAGATGTATGCCAACTACGCCACACAGATATTGCAGGATGTGGATGTTCCCATTCGTCAGTCACTCTTATACAACCCTCAGATGCGCAGCAGCTATAATTTCGTGCCAGGCATTATGGGCATTATTCTGATCTTGATTTGTGCAATGATGACTAGCATTAGTATCGTGAGGGAGAAAGAACGTGGCACGATGGAAGTGCTGCTAGTGAGCCCCGTACGCCCGCTGATGATTATTATAGCCAAGGCAGTGCCTTATCTCGTGTTTGCCTTCTTAATACTTACATCTATCTTGCTTATAGCCAAATACGTGTTGATGGTGCCGCTTGAGGGCAACATATTTGGCATTTACTTTGTGTCGGGTATTTACATCCTACTGTCGTTGTCGCTTGGCTTGTTCATCAGCACCATAGCCAAAACGCAGCTGGTGGCGCTGCTGACTTCGGCCATGGTTCTCATCATGCCCTGCATCCTGCTGAGCGGCATGATATATCCTATAGAGAGTATGCCGGAAATATTGCAATGTGTTTCTGCCATGATTCCTCCAAGATACTACATCTCAGCAGTGCGTAAACTTATGATCATGGGGGTAGAAATCGACAAGGTTGTCCCTGAAATCACTATACTTGTGGCCATGAGCGCTTTCCTGCTCTCGGCCGCGCTACTCAAGTTCAACAAAAGACTCACATAATTGAACAGCAAAATTATGGCTATAAGATATTTGATACATAAGGAATTCTTGCAAATAAGACGCAATACCTTCATTCCACGACTCATCGTAGTGTTCCCAATCATGATAATGTGTGTGATGCCGTGGGTAATGAACATGGAGGTGAAAAACATTGTGGTTGATGTGGTTGACAACGACCACTCCACATTATCGGCTCAATTGGTGCATCGCATTGAGCAGAGCAATTATTTCGTCTTTGGAAGCCAAAAGGCAAGCTATTCTGAGGCTTTGTCGGATGTTGAAAGGTCAAAGGCAGATATTATAGTAGAGATACCTCCACATTTCGAACGTGACACGAGACGTGGAGAAAAACCGAATATCCTTGTGGCTGCCAATGCCGTAAACGGCACTAAGGGTAGTATGGGAAGCACCTATATGAGCAACATCATCACCGGGCATCTGTCATCGGCTTTTATAGCCGCCAATAAGTACTCATCTGCCACAACACCATCCATTGCCTCGGTACTATACCTCTACAATAAACATCTAAGCTATAAGGTATTCATGATACCGTCGCTGATGGCCATCCTCATATTGCTCATGTGCGGTTTTCTGCCTGCACTCAACATTGTGGGCGAGAAGGAGAGCGGAACCCTTGAGGCCATAAATGTAACGCCAGTGAGAAAATGGGAATTCATCCTTGCCAAACTAATACCTTATTGGCTGATAGGCATGGTGGTGATGACAGTCTGCTTCGTGTTGGCGTGGGCTGTATATGACATCACATCGGCAGGCAACATAGGGTTGGTCTATCTGTTGGCGATACTTCTGTCGTTGGTGGTTAGCGGTCTTGGATTGGTCATATCCAATTATAACGATACGATGCAACAGGCTGTGTTCGTAATGTGGTTTGTTGTGATGTGCCTCTTACTATTGAGCGGACTCTTCACCCCCGTACGTTCCATGCCACACTGGGCATACCTTAGCACCTACATCAATCCGATGCATTACTTCATTGATGGCATACGCACGGTATTCGTACGTGGCGGTGACTTCGGGTGTATAGCCCATCAAGTCTTAGCCCTCGGCATCATTGCCTTACTCATGAGCATGTGGGCTGTGGCAAGTTATCGTAAAAGTACCACATAAGACGGTTTTAATTGATTGGCAACTAATCACGAACTGATTATTTGAGCTTTTCTTTAAGATATCGGCCTGTGTAACTATTAGGACAATCTGCTATTTCTTCAGGTGTTCCGACTGCTACCACGCTTCCGCCTGCGACTCCGCCTTCAGGTCCCATGTCAATCACATAGTCGGCACATTTGACCACATCTAGATTATGCTCAATCACGATCAGCGTGTTCCCGCGTTCTACCAGTTTGTCAAACGAGCGCATAAGTGTATTAATATCATGGAAATGCAATCCTGTGGTCGGTTCGTCGAAAATGAACATGGTGTGTTCCTTCTTCTCTCCACTAAGGAAGTAGGCGAGTTTCACGCGCTGATTTTCACCGCCACTCAACGTTGATGACGACTGCCCGAGTTTTATATATCCCAAGCCTACATCTTGTAGTGGTTTGAGCCGGCTCACTATTTTCTTCTCATTATACTTACTGGTTTCTCCAAAGAATTCTATTGCCTGATTTACCGTCATCTCAAGTATGTCGTAGATGTTTTTCCCACGAAATGTTACATCAAGGGCATTGGAGCAGAAGCGTCGGCCGTGGCATGTGTCGCAAGTGAGCGTTATATCGGCCATAAACTGCATTTCAATTGTAATCTTTCCCTCGCCTTTGCATTCTTCGCAACGCCCGCCAGGCGCATTAAATGAGAAGTACCCGGGCTTGTAGCCCATTTGCTTCGACAATTGCTGTTCAGCAAAGAGCTTGCGGATTTCATCAAATGCCTTTAGGTAGGTGGCCGGGTTACTGCGTGTGGATTTGCCGATTGGATTCTGGTCAACAAACTCCACGCCAGTGAGTAGATTAAGATCTCCCCTAAGCGAAGAGAACACACCGGGTGAATCACAACTGTCGCCAAAGTGACGCGAAAGGGCTCGGTAAAGCACGCTGTTGATCAACGTCGACTTTCCCGAACCGCTTACCCCGGTCACCACCGTGATCACGTTAAGTGGAAATTTCACGTCAATACCCTTAAGGTTGTTTTCGGCCGCACCTGTCACTTCAATATAATTGCTCCACTTGCGTCGATATTTCGGCACTGGTATCTTTAGCTCACCATTAAGGTACTTGACGGTATAGCTGTCAGATGCCAGCTTGAGATTGCTTACCGTTCCTTGATAGACAACCTTACCACCTAAACGTCCGGCCTCTGGACCTATGTCAATAAGATAGTCCGCTGCTCTGATAATTTCCTCATCATGCTCCACCACCACCACCGTGTTTCCGAGTTTTTGTAACATTCTTAGCACCTTTATCAGGCGGTCGGTGTCACGAGAGTGCAATCCTATGCTCGGCTCGTCGAGTATGTATATAGAGCCCACAAGCGAGCTGCCAAGTGATGTGGCAAGGTTGATGCGCTGGCTTTCTCCACCACTTAGGGTTGACGACAGGCGGTCGAGCGTGAGATAGCCAAGTCCCACCTCAATCATATAGTCTAAGCGGTTGCCAATCTCGGTGAGCACACGTTTGGCTATCATCCTTTCAGAATCGCTGATCGACAAAGTCTTGAACCAGTCCCTGAGATCGGCAACCGGCATCTTCACCAAGTCTCCAATAGACTTGCCGCCCACCTTCACATAACTTGCTTCTGGCTTAAGTCGCGAACCGTTGCAGGTAGGGCAAATGGTTTTGCCACGGTATCGCGCAAGCATTACGCGATATTGAATGTTGTAGGACTTGCTTTTCACAAACTCGAAAAAGCCATCGATTCCGGCAAATGTGCGGTTTCCGTGCCACAAAAAATCTTTTTGTTCCTGTGTGAGCTGATAATATGGGCGATGAATGGGAAAACCGTTGGCATTGGCAACTCTAATGAGATCTAACTTCCAATCTTTCATCACCTGGCCGCGCCAGCACATCACGGCATCATCGTAGATTGAGAGTGTCTTATTTGGAATCACAAGATTCTCATCGATTCCCACCACTTTGCCGAACCCCTCGCAGGTGGGACATGCTCCAATGGGATTGTTGAAATTAAACATCAAGTCGCTGGGCTCTTGAAACTTAATTCCGTCGGCTTCAAACCTCTTGGAAAACACATGCTCCTCGCTACCGCCGTCGGGAAGATACACTTTCAGTATGCATTCACCGTCACCTTCATAAAAGGCGGTCTGAAGCGAGTCAAGCAGGCGCATCTCATCTGCCTTCTCGTGTGTGACGCTCATGCGGTCGATAAGCAGGCGGTAATGCTCGTCATATAGGGGGTTGTTGGATATAACATCAGATATTGCTATAAATTTGCCGTTGAATTCCAATCGGGAATAGCCGCCTTTTTGCAGAATGTCGAGTTCGGAACAGAAGCTGTGTCCTTCATGCCTGATTATGCGTGTGAGCAACGCATAACGGGTGCCAATAGGATACTCATTGATTTTGTTGATCACATCCTCGCTTGTGTGCTTCTTAACCACACATCCCGATATGGGCGAATAGGTCTCGCCTATGCGGGCAAACAAAAGCCTTAGATAATCGTAAATTTCGGTTGACGTACCTACAGTGCTGCGGCTGTTACGATTGTTAACCCGCTGTTCAATAGCTATTGCAGGTGGTAACCCCCTAATGAAGTCACAGTCGGGCTTTGTCATCCGGCCAAGAAACTGACGGGCGTAAGACGACAGGCTCTCCACATAGCGTCGCTGCCCCTCGGCATAGAGCGTATC
>CAVIEK010000069.1:0-12699 GCA_963641805.1 Bacteroides fragilis | reverse complement strand
GGCTATGAGCCGTTCTACATCAACCACTACGGCCGCCACGGCAGCCGGTGGCTCATAAGCAAAGACCAATACAACTTCCCGATAGCCCAGCTCGAGAAAGGCGAGAAGCAAGGAAAGCTCACCGCACGCGGCAAGCAGGTGCTCGACACCCTGCGCATGGTGAAGGCAGCATCGCACTTGCGCCTTGGCGAGTTGAGCGACATTGGAGCCGAGCAACACCAGGGCATTGCCATGCGCATGATACGCAACTTCCCCGAGGTGTTTGCAGGCGATGCCCCGGTCGATGCCAAGTCGACCATTGTCATCCGCTGCATCCTCTCGATGCAGAACGAGACCGACATGCTCAAGGCGCTCAACCCCAACCTGCGCATTACCACCGACGCATCGGAGCACGACATGTATTACATGAACTATTCTGACTCGGTGATTGGTCCGCTTCGCAAAAGCGTGCAACACCTCTACAAAGACCTCAGCAACAAGTGGCTCAACCCCAAGCACATGCTCAAAGCGTTGTTTACCGACCAGAAATGGGCCGAAAGCAATATCAATGGCAAAGAACTGCTCATCAAGCTGTTTGACGTGACGGGGAACATGCAGAGCCACCATGAGTTTGAGAACGTGAATTTCTACAATTTGTTTTCAGCCGACGACATCTACCGCCTGTGGGAATACAACAACGCCCGCTGGTATCTGCTCTCGGGAGAGACCCCGCTCACCCGTTGCCGCATGGACTACAACCAAGCCAACCTGCTGCGCAATTTCATCGACGCCGCCGACAAAGGCATAGCCCTCGGGCGCAACAGCGCCACTCTACGCTTCGGGCACGAGAGCGTGCTGCTGCCACTTGTGTGCCTAATGGGCATCAACGGAGCCGACTATCACACCACCGACCTCACCACCCTTGCAGACCACTGGCAGGCCTATAAGATATTCCCCATGGGAGCCAACCTGCAGCTGGTTTACTACCGCAAGAGCGGAAGCGATGACGTGCTGGTGAAGGTGCTGCTCAACGAGCACGAGGCCACATTGCCCGTGAAGACCGATGTGGCACCTTACTATCACTGGACCGACGTGCGTGCCTACCTCATAGATAAGCTTGCACGCCAACCCAAACCATAAAAGACACTCATCACCACACAGTCAACTCACATGAAGAAGATTCTATTGCTGGCAACAGCCGCCACTTGCGCCCTGGGATTGTGGGCAGGCACACCACGCGAGCAGATTGCCGAAATTCCAGGCCGTGCAGGGAGCAACCACTTTGCCTACCCGTACCCCGACGAGCTGGCGTTACCCGCCCTCACCCCCGCGCCACAAGGCTATGAGCCGTTCTACATCAACCACTACGGCCGCCACGGCAGCCGGTGGCTCACCGGCAAAGGCACATACAACCGCCCCGTGGCCCAACTCGAGATGGCAAACCGCCACGGAGCGCTCACCCAAGCAGGACGCGAGTTGCTCACGGCCCTGCGCACCATAGCCGACGCCTCGAAAGACCGCACAGGCGAGCTCACCGACATCGGAGCCAAGCAGCAGCAAGGCATAGCGGCACGCATGATGCGCAACTTCCCGCAAGTGTTCAATGGCGATGCACACATCGACGCCAAGTCGACTGTCATAATACGCTGCATCCTCTCGATGCAGAACGAGACCATGACCATGCGCTCGATCAACCCAGAGCTGCGCATCACCACCGACGCCAGCTACCACGACATGCACTACATGGGATGGGGGTATGGCGAAGACACATGCGCCAACGCACTGCGCAAGAGCCGCCGCGCAATTACCGACAGCGTAAGGCGTGCCATGATTCACCCCGAGCGATTTGCGGCATCACTCATAACCGACCAGGCATTGTTGCGCGACAGCATCAACCAGATGGGGCTGATGACCGACGCATTTGACGTGGCCGGATCAGTACAGGGACACGAGGCATTCCGCAACTTCGACCTATACCGTTTCTTTACCGCCGACGAAATTTATGACCTGTGGCGAAACAAAAACATATACTGGTATGTGCAGTGGGCCAATGCCCCGCAAAACGGCAACCGAATGCCTTATATAGAACGTGCACTGTTGCACAACATGGTGGCCACCGCCGACAGCGCCATCGCCACCGGGCAGAGAGGTGCCGCGCTGCGCTTCGGACACGAGACCTGTCTGCTGCCGCTCGCCTGCCTTATGGAGCTTGACAGCGTCAACTACTCGTGCGACAACCTGGCCGAACTTGCCGACCACTGGCAAGACTACAACATCTTCCCGAAATCATGCAACATACAAATGGTATACTACCGCAAGAGCGGAAGCGACGACGTGCTGGTGAAGGTGCTGCTCAACGAGCATGAGGCCACACTGCCCGTGAATACCGATGTGGCACCATACTACCACTGGACCGACGTGCGTGCATTCTTCCTCAAGAAACTCGTCAGAGAAATTGACTGGAAGCCCTAGCACGGCCACACACAGGCTCACGCAGACTGCCCGAAACAGCGACCGGGCAGTCTGCGTTGCTGTTATAGGCCCACCGTCAACATGCCGCTATTGTCGAGACATAACTCAGCCACACGCACTCAAAGTGCGGCCACACCGAAAAAGACATTTGATAAAAAAGGAGAAAAATCACACTGTGGCGGTGATAAACGTGGCACAGCCCTCAAAATGCAACTGTCGCACCACTGCCGGCACCAGTACCGTCTCACCACGGTGCATGCGGGTCACATTGCCGCCAGTAATGGTCAATGACGCCTCACCGTCGATGCACATAACCACCAGAAACGCGTCGTGAGGCATACGCAAATCGAATTCCGACTCCACAATCACGCGGTCGACATTGAAGAAGATACTGTTGATGAGCGAGGTGGTGCCCTTGCTACGCACATAGTTGCGCTTGCAGTCGGTGGCTATCGTGTAGTCGATGGCGTCGGCCGCAAGCTCGGTGTGCAACTGCCGCGGCTTGCCGTCCTTATCGAGGCGGTTGAAGTCATAGACGCGGTAAGTGATGTCGCTCGACTGCTGGATTTCAGCCAGCAGATTGCCGGCTCCTATGGCGTGAATGCGGCCTGCCGGCAGGAAAAAGATATCACCGGGGTGAGTCTCATGGCTCGCCACTGCATCAAGGATGGTATTGTCGGCCACCATGTGCCTATACACCTCGGGCGTGATGGTGCGACGCATGCCGGCATAGAGTTTGGCGCCACGATCGCTGTCGATAATATACCACATCTCGGTCTTGCCACTGCACCCGTGCCGCTCTTGAGCCAAGTCGTCGTTAGGATGCACCTGCACCGAGAGGTCGAGCTTGGCATCGATAATCTTCACAAGCAACGGAAACTCATTGCCATGCTTGCGGTATACACGCCGACCCACCAAATCACCGCGGTACTTGTCTATTAGCTCGCGCAGGTTGAGACCCTTGTCGTCGCCCTCAAGCACCACCGACTCATGCCCCTTTAACCCAGACACCTCCCAGCTCTCGCCTATATGGCTTTCACTTATGGGCACACCCTTGAAGGCGCCGATCTTCTCACCGCCCCAAAGCACCTGTTTCAGGTTTAAGCCAAACTTGAATGGACTAAGCATGCTCATTGAAAATTTGTGTTGTGCACAAAGTGCGATGCAAAATTAAGCAATTTCATCGATACTCTTTTTTTGATTTGTCTAAAATATTCCGTCTACACCTTATGCTATTGCACAAAAAAGGGTAACTGTCTCACGACAATTAACCTTAAAACTTAAAATCTAATACCATGAAAAACCGATGCAAATTTATGCTTAAAAACGACTGCGACAAAACGGCTGGAAGGCAAATTTGTCCTGGTTAAGGATATTTAACTAAACGAAGCGCTCAATCTGGTGACTCTCACCATTTTCCGCGACCATAGCAACAACATTGGCCACACAAGCACGCAGGGCGGAACACCCATGCGCCTTGGCATTTTGTGCTCCGCCCTGTGTGCGGTATTGTGTACGGATGCAGGCGGCCTGCCACCTGCAACACAAGATTTATCTGCGTTTTTTCTTCCCCTTGGCGGTCGATTTCTTAGACGACTGAGTTGCCTTTTTCGCCTTCTTTGCCGTCGACGGGATTTTGATATTGTCACCGGCATCAATCTTGTCGCCCTTTATCTTATTGGTCTTACGCAACTCGTCGACACTCACACCCGTCTTCTTGGCAATGGTGATGAGGTTGTCGCCCTTCTGGATAGTATAGTTTTGTGTGGCCGCCGGCTTGCTCTTCGATTTGCTGCTGCGCGCATTCCTGTAAGTCGATTCCTTCGACTGCTTTTTCTTGCTTGCCGCGGCAGTGTCCTTGCCATAACGTGCCTTCTTACCATAGCGCAATGCGTTGTCGTCGTCAGCAACCGCCTTTTGGGTCTTGCCAGTGGCCTTAGGCTGTTGTGCCGCTGCAGTCGGTTGCTTTGCCTGGCTCTGTCGGGCCTTGGGGGCAGGAGTGTCGTCCACGCGGTAAGAGCCCTTATATGGTGTGTTAGATGCAGTCACCTTGTTTTCCTGCTCCACCACACTCACAGTAGCATCGCCGTCGAGAGGGGCGCCATTGGGGTTGCCTTGAGCGGTAAGTTGTTGCGCACCGTCGGCACCATCAGCCGAATGCTTTACAATCTTCAGCACCTGGCCACGGCGCAGTTTAGAACCGGAGAAGCCGTTGAGCGAGCGTATCTCGTCGGTCGAAACACCATAATAGAATGCGATGCCTGCCAGGCTCTCGCCTTTCTGCACCTTATGGTACACGGTTTTGCCCTCATCAGACTGTTGAGCCGATTGCGCATCGCCCACATTGTAGCTTGCGCCACCAGGTTCTACCACCTCACGCTGCGCATACAAGTCGGGGCGATATGACGCGATGCTGTCCTCTGTGAGAATGAAGCTGTAGATTTGTTGTGACGGCAAGGCCAGCGTATAGGGACGCGAGTCGCCGGGAATCACATCGTGACGATATTGCGGATTAAGCACCCTTATTTCCTCAATGGGAATATTGAGCACCTGCGCTATTTGATTGAAGTTCACGCGATGGCTCACACTCACGGTGTCGACCACAATCGGTTTCTTGGCAAGCGACGGACTTATGTTGTGTTCCTTGAAATAAGTCATTATGTAGTTGGCGGCAATGAACGCCGGCACATAGCCGCGGGTCTCTCGCGGCAAGTAGTCGTAAATGGCCCAGAAGTCGGGATTGCTCTCCACGCCGGCACGACGGATAGCCTTGTTGACATTGGCCGGACCGCAGTTGTAGGCTGCGATGGCGAGCGACCAGTCTCCATAGATGTTATGCAACTGCTTGAAGTAGACGGCGGCTTTCTCTGACGAGCGGTAAGGGTCGCGGCGCTCGTCGACGAGCGAGTTGACCTCAAGGCCAACCCCCTTAGCTGTAGCTATCATGAATTGCCACAATCCGCTCGCGCCCACAGGTGAGACGGCATTAGGATTGAGCGCCGACTCAATCACAGGCACATATTTGAGCTCAAGCGGCAAGCCTTCCTTCTCAAGAGCCTGTTCGAAAATGGGCATATAATAGAGACTCATGCCCAACATCTGCTCCACGAGAGTGCGGTTGCGCTTGATGTAACGCTCAATGTAGGAACGCACTATTTGATTGAACGGCAGTTCGATGACCGAAGGTATGGCTTTTAACCGGCGTACATATTCGGCATCGCTCACATCTCCCGCCGAGCGTTTCTCCACGTCTTTGTCGAGAATGGCATAGTTTTGCAGATACCAATTGTTCATCATCTCTCGGGTGTCGGTCTCGAAACTTGCCGGATACACGATTGCCGTGTCGGTTATTGTCTCTTTAATCGAGAGGATTGAGTGCTTGGGGACGGGACGGGCCAGCGTTGTGGCTGCCGCCGTGAGCAGCATTGCAATCGTCAACAGTGTCTTTTTGTTTCGTAGCATATTTCTCGTCTCTCTATGTGATTCTTTATCCTTTTAGTTTAAAAATTGATGGCGCACTGGAGTCCCACCGAGGGCAGACGGCTGAATTGTGGGTCGATTACCGCTGGCTTGAGCCTCATACTCAAGTCGGGCGACACATCGAAGTGTGCAAGCGAGGCGTCGACGTAGGCATCAATGACGCTGAGCAGATACACGCCCACCATCGAAAAGATGCAGATGTCGCGGTAACGCCGGTAATAGTCCTTCTTGCTTTTCAGTGCCCTTTGCAGCCACGCCATGTCGAGATCGCTCTCCTTGGTCGTGGGCGGGTAGAAATCCATGTAGCTTTTGGTGTTGGGGTCGTTGTCGGTGGCATCGCGATAGGCTCGAGTGTAGTCATTGAGCATGCGGTTGTTCCACGCCATGCCATAGCCGAGCCCCACAAAGGCCCCCACCACTATGGGCAATTTCCAGTAGCGGCGGTTATAGATTTGGCCAAGACCCGGGCAGAGCACCGAAAGCCATAGGGCTCGCGTCGGGTCGGGGTTGAACTGCTTGAGATTACCCAAACTTGCCGCCACAGGCATCTGTGTGGGCGGGATTATTTCCACGCCATCCACGCCGTGCAACGAGTCGATTGAGCTGAAGTGTATGGTGTCGCCCGCAACGTCGACCACCCTCACCAGGCGATGGCGCGACAGTGAGTCAGATGCTGTCTTGCCGTTGCCGTCATCAGGCACCACCACGGGCGTGCGCTTGTGACGCTTGCGGGCAGTAGAGGTCTTGTCGGGTTGTCGGGTTACGGCCTGTGCCATGACGGGCATAGGCACGACAAGAAGTAGACACAGCAATAGCGCCATGCCCACTACCGACATATGTGTGATGCTCACTTGCCTTTTCACAAAGTTGCCTAAATAAGACATTGTGTGGCGTGAATGTTATTTCTCGTCACTCTTTATTTTGTCAAAGATACTAATAATTCTCTCCAATTCGTCCTCATTCCTGAACGGGAATGTTATTTTTCCTTTACCCCTCAAGTCGCAACTGAAGCCCACCTGCACACCAAACGATGATGAGAGATGCTTGCGTAGCACATCAAAATCACTGTTGCTCAATTTCTTAGCCTTATCGCCGTCGTTAGTTGGTTTGGGGTTGTCCTGCTCTTGATATTGCTTGGCCAGTTGCTCGACCTGACGCACCGATAAACCTTTTTTAAGCGTTTCGTTATATAATTTTAACTGAAGCGACGGCTTGTCCACACTCAGCAAGGCGCGAGCATGCCCCATATCGACCCTTTTATCGCGCAAGCCGAGCTGCACCTCTGCAGGCAGTTTGAGCAGCCGCAGAAAGTTGGCTATGGTTGCACGTTTTTTGCCAATGCGCTCGCTCAGACGCTCTTGCGTGAGATTGTATTGGTCAATGAGCTTGCGGAAAGTGAGTGCTATTTCTATCGCATTGAGGTCTTCGCGCTGTATGTTCTCGATCAGAGCCATCTCAGTAAGCTCAGCGTCGTTGGCCGTACGCACGTAGGCGGGTACGGTATCGAGTCCGGCGAGTTTGGCCGCACGGTATCGGCGTTCACCCGAGATTATCTGATAGCTGCCTGGGCCGGTGCTGCGTAATGTGAGCGGCTGGATGATACCCAGCTCACGTATGGATGAGGCGAGTTCCTCGAGTGCGGTCCCATCGAACGACGTGCGTGGCTGGTCGGGGTTAGGCGTTATCTGGTCGATGCTTATCTCGTTGATGGCCGACGAGCCGCTCGTCTGGATATTGTCCATCGAGATTAGCGAGTCGAGTCCGCGGCCCAGCGCATTACGGTGTTGTTTGCCTTTCGTCATATACTTATATGTGTCTTTTTAGCTGAATTGTTGATGCTCCATAAGCCTCACTGCTTGTGGGGCATGCGGTTTTTGCTTATGAGTTCCTTGGCCAGCTGGATGTGGCTGGTGGCACCACGGCTTGCGGGATCGTAGAGCAGAGCCGGCAAACCGTGGCTCGGAGCCTCACTCAGGCGTATGTTGCGCGGTATTACCGTGTTGAACACCATATCGCCGAAGTGGCTTTTCAACTCCTCATAGATCTGGTTGGCCAGACGCAGACGCGCATCATACATCGTGAGCAGAAATCCCTCGATTTTGAGTGATGTGTTGAGCTTCGACTTGATGATTCTTATGGTGTTGAGGAGCTTGCTGATGCCCTCAAGTGCAAAATACTCGGCCTGCACCGGGATTATCACGCTGTCGGCCGCAGTGAGGGCATTCACCGTGATCAGTCCGAGCGATGGGCTGCAGTCGATCAGCACATAGTCGTAGTTGTCCTTAACCTCGGCAATGGCCTTTCGGAGCACATTCTCGCGGTCGGGTTTGTTGATAAGTTCGAGTTCGGCACCCACAAGGTCGATTCGTGACCCAACCAGATCGAGTCCTTTCACACAGGTTGCCACTTCGGCCCCATGCAGCGGATACTCATCGACGAGACACTCATAAATCGACGATGTCATCTGCCTCGGATCCACGCCAAGACCCGATGTGGCATTGGCCTGTGGATCGGCATCGAGCAGCAACACCTTCTTCTTGCTTGCCGCGAGCGACGCTGCAAGATTGATGGCAGTGGTGGTCTTGCCCACACCGCCTTTTTGATTTGCTATTGCTATTGTTTTTCCCATGTAGATGAATTTCTGTTGTGCCCGCCCCTATGTAGGAGCCGGTGCGACGACACAATGATGCCGCGTCGCCTCACGCAAGGCAATGCAAAGGAATCAATTTTCGGCCTAAACAACTGCAAAAAATCAGTTAAAAATGGCGTTTCTGTTGATAACTCGGCATAATTGTTAATAACTCCAGCAGCAAGTTGTGGCATAGCGCCATGCCGCCGTGGAACCACGATGGCGCACACACGTGGAACACTATGCCCGCCGGTGCAGAGCCCTTGCAATCTCGCCAATCGCCAACACGGGCATTGTACCCACGACTATTATCACCCAATCGGCTATGCGGAGTGGCTCAAGGTTGAACATAGGACCGCCATACTTCACAATCAGCACTTGACCAAAGAATATCAGCACAGCTATCAACAGAAAGCCACGGCATCCTTTAAGCCTGAAAGCCGAGTGCCCGGTAGCATAGGCCCGGGCATTGAACATGTTCCAGAACTGCATCATCACAAAAATAGTGAAAAACAGGCTTGACTCATAGCGCGTGATCAGGTGCATGCCGTTAGGGTCGACCTCAAACGAGCTGAGCTGCGTTAGTATATAGGATGTCGACGTTGTCATGTCGACGTTGTCGCTCTTTATGAGCCAGAAGATGAACACGAGCAGCACGGCAAAGAATCCGCCCACAGCAAATATGTTGTGAGCCATGGGCTTGTCGATGATAAACTGCTGGCGGTCGCGAGGTCTCTGCCTCATCACACTGCGGTCGGGCGGCAGCGAGGCAAGAGCCATGGCGGCAAAGGTGTCCATTATGAGGTTGACCCAAAGCATCTGCGTGACATTGAGCGGAGCGTCGATACCCATGACGGAGCCGGCCAGCACCACGATGCATGCAGCCACATTGACGGTCATCTGAAACAAGATAAAACGCTGAATGTTCTGGTAGAGAGAGCGGCCCCACATCACTGCACGGCCTATGCTCGAGAACGAGTTGTCGATGATTGTTATGTCGCTTGCCTCCTTGGCCACCGAAGTGCCGTCGCCCATCGAGAGTCCCACATGAGCCGCCTTCAGGGCAGGAGCGTCGTTAGTGCCGTCGCCAGTCACCGCCACCACTTGCCCGCAACGCTGGAGCGACTCCACAAGGCGCTTCTTGTCCATAGGACGCGCACGCGCTATGATTTTTATCCGTTCCACACGCTCGTCGAGCTGGTCATCGGTGAGTTGGGCAAACTCGGTTCCAGTTATAATGTTGTCAGCACCGTCGGCATCGGTCCACAGACCTATCTGGCGGCCTATCTCGGTGGCAGTGCCGGGAGTGTCGCCGGTAACTATCTTCACCGCTATCCCAGCATCGAAACACTCACGCACAGCCGCAGGCACATCGGCACGCACAGGGTCACTGATGGCTACTATACCCAGAAAAGTAAGGTCGGTTGCCACGACATTGCCGTCGGCAACGGGCTGCTCGCCATCGCCGAGTTCCCGGTAGGCAAACCCAAGGGTGCGCATGGCCTGCCGCTGGTATTGCAGCAACTGGCCGTCGATTTCGGAATGCGTCACTCCTCCACATATGTCACCACACATACCGCAGACAATCTCGGGAGCCCCTTTCACATAGAGCACCCTGCGTCCGGTGGCACCGCTACGCACGATGGTGGCCATGTATTTGCGGTCGGTGTTGAATGGCACCTCTGCTAGCACTTGAGCCGCTTCTTTTAGGTCACGGTAACTTATGCCGCGGTCGTTGAGCCACAGCAGTAAGGCCCCTTCGGTGGGGTTGCCTATGGCAAGCGGATGTGCGGGGTCGGAAAGGTCGAGCTGGGCAGTAGAGTTGACAGCCAGCCCCTCGGCTATGTACAAGCTTATCTCATCAGAGCCGAGAGTCTGGTCGGCATCAAGCGCATAGAAGTTGGTGTGGCTCACACGCATTTGATTTTGGGTGAGTGTACCGGTCTTATCGGTGCAAATCACCGTAGCGGCACCCATTGTCTCGCAAGCATACAGTTTGCGCACGAGGTTGTTGGTCTTGAGCATGCGGCGCATGCTCAAGGCAAGGCTAAGCGTCACAGCCATTGGCAGGCCCTCAGGCACAGCCACCACCACGAGCGTGACGGCTATCATCACCGTCTGAAGGAAGAATGCCAACAAATCGATCCAGTTAAGAGGATCGGCATGTCCGGTCGCAAAATAATACACCATTCGGCCCACCACCACAAGTGCCGCCACCACATAGCTTGCCATCGAGATGAAACGGCTGAGCCCGTCAAGCTGTTCATTAAGTGGAGTGCGCACACTGTCGTCGATTTGTACGGCCTTAAAAACCTTTCCGTTCTCGGTGGCGTTGCCCACGGCATCGACACGACACACACCATGTCCCTCCATCACCTTAGTGCCTCGCAGCACCTTATTAGAGGGGAAAGTCGCATCAGCATCAAAGTCGGCCTCAACAATAGTTTTGCTGCATATTGGCTCGCCGGTTAGCGACGACTCGTCGACTTGCAGCGAAGTGGCATCGAGCAGAGTGGCGTCGGCCGGAATTTCCTCTCCTGTGTTGAGCATAACCACATCGCCTACCACCACTTCTCTCTTGGGAACGCGACGCACATTGCCATCACGCACCACTTCCACAAGCTCATCGTCATTCACCTGATTGAGGATGGCAAATTCCTTGTCGGCCTTCCACTCAAAGACGAATGCCATGACAGTAGCAAGCAAGATAGCCACGAAAATGCCCACCGGCTCAAAAAACACGTGCAGTCCCTGATCAAGACCAAAATACTCATAAACCGAAATGCCCACCGAGAGGACACCAGCTACTAGCAGAATCACGATAAGCGGATCCTTAAACTTATCGAGCAGCTTCTTCCACCACTGTTCATGCTCGGGCGGAGAGATCACATTCTCACCATGTAGCTTGCGGCTTTCAGCTACCTGGTCAGCTGAAAGTCCTATGTATTTACGATTTGACATAATCATTTAGAATTAATCTACCTATTGTGTGTGTACGCACGACACAGCCACAGACCGCATTCCATATTCTATTAATATGTAGCAACAATTGTGCCAAAGTTAAGCATTATTGCGGAGTCGGCAAAATCACAGCCCTCAGTAACCATTGTAACTGTCGGGTCACAACCCACCACCATCAGTTGATATTTGCACTCGACTTGAGCCGCACTAATTTTGCGGCATGATATTCAAAAAGCCACAATTAATCGACATCACTAAACGACTAAGCAAAATGAAGCATTTTACCATCGAAGAACTCTCACGATCGGCCACGGCCGAGAGGCTCTGTATTGACAATGCACCGCCTCCCGCCGCCATTACCGCGCTTGAGCGCCTTGTGCGACAAGTGCTAGATCCACTGCGCGATGCATGGGGCGCGCCCATAAGGATCACAAGCGGATATAGGTCAGACGAACTTAACAGAGCCGTAGGCGGTGTGGCACACAGCCAGCACACTCTGGGAGAAGCTGCCGACATCACCGTCGGCACACCAAAGCAGAACGCGCGCCTATGGTCGCTGCTGCGATCCCTCAATCTGCCGGTCGACCAAGCCATCAACGAACACGATTTCCAATGGATTCATGTGTCATGCGGCCCGCGTAACCGTCGCAAATATTTTGCAATACGATGAAAGGACAAACTCAAAAAAGTCAAAACTCAATGAAAAACCATTCACCACAGGGCTCAACCAGCCTAACCGACACACAAGTACTTACCGCCGCCTATAGGGCTTGGATGGCCTGCGGACAACTGCGCTCGGCGCGACTCAGGTGCAAGCGGTTTGTTTATGGCGACCAGTGGGGAGATCCCACTATCGACAACGCCGGCAATCAAGTCACAGAGTGGGACCGATATTGCCAACAAGGCTGCACGCCTATAACCAACAACCTCATACGCCAGTTGGTACGCACCGTGGTGGGCCGGTTCAGGACACAGCTTGCCGACAACTGCGACAACGAGCCGCTTAGACAGGTGCGCGACGCCAACGGCCTCGACGAGCTCGACAGCCGTACACTTGAGGAATTCCTCATTTCGGGGTGCTGCGTACAGAGGGTCGACATCGAACACAACTTGTGCAGCCACATGTAGAGTCCAACAGCAAGTGCAAAATTAGGTAAAATGTTGGAAAAAGCGTTTGA